>SYAB01000253.1 GCA_005787665.1 Actinomycetota bacterium | reverse complement strand
GGGCACTGAGATCGCCAGCGCGCACGGCGAGGCCGCCACCAGCACCACCAGTGCCCGTTCGATCCAGGTGGGCGGGTCACCCAGCAGGCTTCCGATCACGGCGATGAGCAGGCCGGCGACCAGGATGGCCGGAACCAGCGGTCGGGCGATGCGGTCGGCGAGTCGTTGGGAGGTTCCCTTGCGGGACTGTTCTGCTTCCACGATCCGCACGATGCGGGCCAGTGAGTTGTCCTCGGAGGTCGTGGTGACCTCGACCTCCAACGCTCCGGTGCCGTTGATCGACCCGGCGAAGACCTCGTCCCCGGGCCCGGTTTCGACCGGGACCGACTCGCCGGTGATCGCGGAGGTGTCCAGCGCGGTGTGGCCGTGGCGGACGATGCCGTCGGTGGCGATCCGCTCACCGGGGCGGACCAGCATGCGGTCGCCGACCTTCAATTCGGTTGGCGCCACGTCGATCTCGGCGCCGTCGCGCAGGACGGTCGCCCGGTCGGGGACCAGGGAGAGCAGGGCGCGCAGTCCGCGGCGGGTACGGGCCAGGGAGTATTCCTCGAGGCCCTCGCTGATGGAGAACAGGAACGCCAGCATGGCCGCCTCGCCGACCTCTCCGAGGATCGTCGCGCCAACGGCGGCGATGGTCATCAGCGTGCCGACCCCGATCTTGCCCTTGGCCAGCCGCCGCAGTGTGGAGGGAACAAAGGTGTAGGCCCCGGCGGCCAGGGCGATTCCTTCCAGGGTGAGCACCATCGGGCGCCCCGCCCCGGCCCAGCTGGCGATCAGAGCAGCAGCAAGGAACACACCCGAGAGTGCGGCGAACCGAAACTCGCGGACCTGCCACAGGCCCCCGGGCTCACGATCAGGCTCCTGTGCGGGATCGCCCTCGCTGCCGCAACCGCACGCCTCACTCACCGGGGTTGTTCCCCTCCAAGCCCACCTCTGTGCGGCTGTCGATGCCGTAGGACGGGCACAAAGCCACGGCCTGCCCGCCTGCCTGCAGTACCGTCTCGGCGGCGGCCAGCAGGTCGATCAGGGCGGGCTGGGACAGGCGGAACACCGACGCCCGGCCCACCGGCTCGAAGTCGACCAGGCCGCACTCTTTGAGGCAGGCCAGGTGCTTGGACACCGTGGACTGGGCCAGCCCGACTTCCTCGACGAGCTCGCCGACCCGGGCCTCTCCGGTGGCCAGGCGGCGCAGGATCGCCAGCCGGGTGGGATCACCCAGCGACCGGAACAACGCCGCCGCCGGGGCCAACTCGACTTTTGTCACCGCATCGGACACCACAGGGATCGCCATTGGGCGATGTTATCGGCATTTAGTGACATGCGGGCCGAACGGGCGCATGCTGGAGAGATCGGGGGTCATCCCCGGGGTTTACCCGCGAAGGGGGTTTGGTGATGTGCGGTGACGGCGGCATGTGGCACCACGGCTACTGGGGGTGGGGCAGCTGGATCGTGACCGCGATGGTCATGACCCTTTTCTTCGCCTTGGTGATCACCGCGATCGTGGCGGCGGTGCGCTACCTGGGCGGCCCCGGACACCAGCACGGACCGGCCGCCCACGGTCCACAGCCAGGACGCAGACCCGATGAGATCCTCGCCGAACGCTTCGCCCGCGGGGACATCGACGACGAGGAATACCGTCGCCGCGTGGCACTGCTGCGGGAACACCAGTGAGCGCGACCATGAACCACAACCGCCTGCGGACCGGACTACTGATTGGCGCCACCTCGCTGGTTCTCGGAATCGGCACCACCGCCACGATGGCCGGAGCAGGAGCAGGCCCCGGCTTCGGCGGGCCCATCCCGGCCCAGCCCGCACCCTGCACGCCACCCGCCTTGGCCGGAGCAGTCGTGGACGTCACGGTCTCCGACATGGGCGCCATGATGGGCCCGGGCATGAACGGCGGACCCATGATGGGCCCCGGGATGATGGGCCCCGGTATGAACGGCGGACCCATGATGGGCCCCGGAATGATGGGTCCGGGTATGAACGGCGGACCCATGATGGGTCCGCAAGGAGCGTGGCCCAATAGCCCCGGGATGGGGATGGGCATGATGCGCCTGAGCGTCAACCCGACCTCGGTACCCGCCGGCCAGGTCTCCCTGCGGGTTGCCAACAACGGCTGGCTCCCCCACGAAGTCATCGTCATGCCCCTAGGACCCGGGCAGAGCCCCGGCCAACGCCCCATCGGCGGCAACTGGGAAGTCGACGAAGCCGGCAGCCTCGGTGAAGCCGCTCAAACCTGCGGCGCCGGCCAAGGCGACGGCATCGCACCCGGAACCATGGGCTGGACCACCCTCACCCTCAATCCCGGACGCTACGAACTGCTCTGCAACATCGCCGGGCACTACGGCTCCGGCATGTACACAGAACTCGACGTCACACCAGCGAGGTAGAAACGCTAAAGCGTTGATGGCACCTGCCTTTTCGGAGTCCGGGTGATTCGTATTCGTCAATGCCTTTCCAGCGTTTCGTCGGAGCGCGCGCCTGGCGGGTGGCGCCGGTAGTGGCGTCGGCCGAAGGGGACTCGAAGCCCGCGATCAGTGTTTGCTTGTCGGGGTCCTTAGTTCGTTCGGGGGGCGTACATGATGACCGCTACCCCTATCAGGCAGATACCGGTGCCGATGGCGTCCCACCGGTCGGGGCGGAAGCCGTCGAAGGTCATGCCCCAGAGCAGGGAGCCGGCGACGAACACGCCGCCGTAGGCGGCCAGGATCCGGCCGAAGTGGGCGTCGGGTTGAAGGGTGGCGATGAATCCGTAGGCGCCGAGTCCGATGACGCCTAGGCCAGCCCAGGTCCAGCCGCGGTGTTCGCGGACTCCCTGCCACACCAGCCAGGCGCCGCCGATCTCGAGTATCGCGGCGAGGATGAAGAGCGCGATGGACTTCGCGGTTGTCACTGGGTTCCTCCGGATTGCCCGCGCCGATCAGTTCAGCAGCGTGGAACCCCAGTATTCGCCCTCGCGCAGGCCGGGTGGGCAGGCGAACACCGCGGAGCCGGTGTGGGTGATGTATTCGTTGAGCAGGTCGTTGGCGGCCAGTTCTGATTGCATCGGGATGAACTGCGTCACCGGGTTGCGCATGAAGGCGATGAAGAACAGGCCGGCGTCGAGGTGGCCGAAGCCATCGGAGCCGTCGGTGAAGTTGTAGCCGCGGCGCAGGATTTGGATGCCGCCGAGGTGTTCCTTGGAGGCCAGCCGGACGTGCGCGTCCGGGTCGATCAGTGGTGTGCCGTTCGTGCCGATGCCCGCCAAGTCCAGGGGCGCGAACTCGTCGTCGCCGCCGAGTGGCGCCCCGGTGCCTTTGGCCCGTCCGATCACCCGTTGCTGTTCGTGCAGTGCGGCGCGGTCCCACGGCTCGATGCGCATGCGGATTCGCCGCGACACCAGGTAGGTGCCGCCGGCCAGCCAGTCCGGCCCGTCACCGCCGGCGACCCACACCTGCTCGTCGAGTGCCGCGGTGTCTTCGGCTTTGAGGTTGTTGGTTCCGTCCTTGAAGCCGAACATGTTTCGCGGTGTCGATTGGTCGCGGGTGGTCGAGGAGGTGCGGCCGAAGCCCAATTGCGAGTAGCGCACCGCGGCCGTCCCGAAACCGACGCGGGCCAGGTTGCGGATCGCGTGCACCGCGACCTGGGGGTCGTTGGCGCACGCCTGGATGACGATGTCGCCGCCGCAGCGCGCCGGGTCGAGCTTGTCGTTGGGAAACTTCGGCAGGTCGGCCAGCGGGGCGGGCCGCTGGCCGGCGATGCCGAACCGGTCGCGGCCGTCCTTGACGAAGAATCCCGGCCCGAACCCGATCGTCAGGGTCAGCTGCGATGCCGGCAGTCCCAGCGCCTCGCCGGTATCGGCCGGGGGCGCATAGGGACTCAGGCCGACGGCACCGTCGGCGGCGGCTTCCTGACCGGCGGTCATCCGTTCGGCCATCGTGGTCCATTCCCGCAGCATCGCCACGACGTCGGGCTTGGAGTCGGTGGTGATGTCGAAGGCGCAGTAGTGCATCCGGTCCTGGGCGGGAGTGATGATCCCGCCCTGGTGGCGGCCGCGGAACGGCACTGGTTTGTCCAGTCCACCGCTGGCGGTGCTGGCGGCGGCCGCGCGGCCGGCCAGGGTCCCGGCGCTGGCAGCACCGATTACCGCGGCGGCGACCCCGGCCGCGCCGAACAGTCTGCGTCGCGACACCCCTTGCGGCTCAGCCTCGGTCGGGGTGTCGTCACTGGACGGCGATGACACCCTGGACCTGGCTCACTTCCTTGCTCAGCGCGTCGATGGCCCGCGAGAGCTCCTGGCGCTGCGGCTCGGTGACAGTGGTGTAGGCCACGAAACCGTCGCCGTCGCGGTACTTGTCCAGCAGCCGGTTGACCTCGGCGAATCGCTGGTCGACTCGCGTGCCGAGTTCGGCGTTGCGCTCGTCGAGGATGGGGCGCACCGCGGCCAGCGCCGCCTGGGAGCCTTCGATGTTGGCGTGAAAGTCCCACAGGTCGGTGTGGCTGAAGATGTCCTCCTCGCCGGTGATCTTGCTGACCGCGATCTCATCCAGAAGGCCCTGGGCGCCCCCGGCGATCTGGGTGGCGCTCACGCGGAAGCCGGGCGCTGCGATCTTCTCCTGCAGTTCGTTGATGTCGGCGAGCAACTGATCGGCGACGGCGTTGGTGTCGGGCTGCAGGCCGCTCACCCACAGATCCTTCTCCAGCCGGTGGAAGCCGGTCCACTTCTGGCCGGCCTGCAGGTCGGCCTCCCGCAGGTCGATGCGCGGGTCGAGATCATCCGGGAACGATTCGGCCACCGGCTCGATGCGCTCCCAGGAGGTCCGCGACGTCGGATACTGGGCCTTGGCGGCGGCGATGTCACTGGCTTTGACCGATGCCACGAAAGCCGCAGTGGCGGTGACTAATTCGCCGGCCTGGCCGAGGACGTAGGTCTTGTAGTCCTCGGAGGCCTTCGTGGAGACACCGGTGTCCTGGGTCTTGAATGCCGCGCCCGTGACGGAGAAGTCGCCGCGGATGCCGTCGCCGACCATGCCGGGCTTGCAGGCCACCGTGTAGGAGCCCGGTTCGTCGAACTGGACTACCAGTTGGCGTTGCAGGCCGGGTGAGATGTTTTCGACCTCGCCGAGGACCCGGTTGTCCTTGCCGTAGACGTAGAACTCGGTCGCTGCGGTGCCGTTGTTGGTGACGACGAAGGTGGCCGGCCCGGCCGCGCCCTCGGTCGCCGACAGTTCGCAGGCGGTGTCGGTGGCGTTGACGGTGACCTGCGCGCCGGGGGCCTTGCCCTGCTCTGTGGTGGCGGACTTCTTGGCGGTGCAACCCGCCAGGGAGAGGCCGGCCAGCAGGGCGGCGAAGGTGGCGGTGAGAACCCGGGGAGATGTCACAAGGCGGACCTTTCGGCAACGGGGACAGGGGGTTGGACCGAACGGGGTTGCGGCGCGGCGGGCTTGACCGGCCGCAGGAACACGGTGAGCACGACGACGAGGTAGGCCAGCCAGCACAGCAGTTGCAGCACCGTCGGGGTCGGGGTGATGTTGAAGACGCCCTGCACGATTTCGCCGTACCAGGCCGACCAGTTGAACCACGAGCTGATGTCGAAGGCGTGGAGGCCGGCCATCGGCAACCAGCCGACGGTCTGCAACGCGCCGATACCGTAGGCCAGGATCCCGGCGGCGACCACGATCAGGAACACGCCGGTGTATTTGAAGAATTTGGCGAGGTTGATGCGGACCGCCCCGGCGTACATGCCCCAGGCGATCCCGACCGCCACCGCCACCCCGGCAAGCAGACCGACCAGCGGCCAGGCGGTTTCGGCTTCGGCGTAGCCCACCATGAACAGCGCGGTCTCCACACCCTCACGCCCGACGGCCAGAAACGCCAGCATCACCACCGCCAGCGCCCCGGTCTCCAGTGCGCGCGACATGCCCGCCCGTAGTTCCCCGGAGATGCTGGCGGCGGCCTTGCGCATCCACAACACCATCGTGGTGACGATCGCCACGGCCACCAGCGAGGCCACCCCCGCGACCGCTTCGGCGGCAAGCCCGCTGACGTTGTAGGCGCTGTACTGGACGACCAGGAACACCCCGACCGTCACCGCGACCGCGCCCGCCACCCCGAGCCACACCCACTTCAAGGCGTCACGGCGCTCCATCTTGACCAGGAACGCGACCAGGACCATCACCACGATCCCGGCTTCCAGACCCTCCCGCAGGCCGATAAGCCCGCTGCCGAAAAGCTGTGCGGAAACATCGGGCGGGGCGGGGCTCAGGCTGACATTCAGCCCGCCGGACATGTCAATCACTGCGACCGCCCCTTCGAATTCCTCATGTTTGCCTACCCTAACTTAGGGTTGCCTACGCTAGCTTTCGGGTCGGCTTCCCGCAAACCTGCTGCTCCGACGCCAGCCGGCCGCGGTCGTTCGAGGGCTGCGGCATCGCCCCGTCTGAGAGGATGCGAGAAACAAAATCATCCCGACAGCCCCGTCACCGAGGCTCAGATCCGGCAGGCCGTCCAGGCAGTCATCGCCAAGGAACCCAACATCAACGAGATCAACCAGGTCGCCGCGCGACTAGCGCTGGTGGGCTGGCCGCTGGCCGACCACTGCTAGTTCGGGTATCTATTCTCGACCCGTCAGAGTGGGAACGGCCGCGCCGTACCAGCGGTCGGCATGATCTTCCGTGAAGTCGCCGCAGCTGCAGTAGCCATGGTGATTCGGGGACGGTTCTACCGTCAACAGTTGGGTAGCCGTCCTAACAACTTTCCGGCGAAATTGCCAACCTACTGCCATCAAAAGCGGAATTTGGCCATCGAAAAGCGGAACCTACAGCCGCTACTGTAGGTTCCGCTTTCGGATGGCGAACGCCTGCGCGACTGAGCTACGGATTTGTCGAATTTCCGGAGAGCGTGGCGAAGGGATTTTTCCGGTTTTCGTGGCGAATCCGCGAACTGTACGGTCGTATCGAAAAGCCGCTCGACTGTCTCCTAGTCCGGTCGGGATCATCGGCGTTACCGGGTTGGGTGGCTCGTGGCTCGGCGTGCGGTGCCATCCCGTGGCCCAAAATGACTGCACCTTTGGGGTCATAGGCGTTGAGCCACAATACGTTCGGAATACTCCGTTGCCAATGCCCCACGGGAAGGCCACAGCCGCCCCGATCCGCATGGGCTTCGGCGGTGCGGCATCGCTCGTCTCACCCGGGTTGCCCTGTATCCCTATGGATCTCACTGTTGCCAGTGTCGCAGGGTCGCGGATTGTCGTCCAACCGGTCCGCGCTTTAGCGGAACCACCGTTCAACGGGC
>SYAB01000252.1 GCA_005787665.1 Actinomycetota bacterium | reverse complement strand
GCCACCGCAGAGGCGGTGGCCATGACGCTGTCGAACTGGGGCACCGAGACCGGGCCGATCGAGGTGGCAGTCTGCTCGACCGGTCTGATCGGGGACCGGCTGCCGATGGATCGGGTGCTCGACGGTGTCACCGAGATCGTCCACGAACTCGCCGCCGGGCTGTTGGGCGGCGACGAGGCGGCGCGCGCCATCAGGACCACCGACCCCGTCCCCAACCAGGTTGCACTGCATCAGTCACTCGACTCGGGTGAGAACTGGACGGTGGGCGGTATGGCCAAGGGAGCGGGCATGCTGGCGCCGTCGCTGGCCACCATGCTCTGCGTCCTGACCACCGATGCGGTGGCCGAGCCTGCCGCGCTCGACCTCGCCCTTCGCCGGGCGTGCGCACGTACCTTCGATCGGCTGGACGTCGACGGCAGTTCCTCCACCAATGACACGGTTCTGCTGCTGGCCTCCGGCGCCAGCGAGATCCGGCCCAACCAGCAGCATCTCGACGACGCCGTGCTTCGGGTGTGCGACGACCTGTGCGCCCAACTCCAGGCCGACGCCGAGGGGGTTACCAAGCGGGTCGCCATCACGGTGACCGGCGCGCCCGGGGAGGACGAAGCCCTCGCCGCGGCTCGTATCATCGCCCGCGACAGCCTGGTCAAGACCGCCCTGTTCGGATCGGACCCGAACTGGGGCCGGGTGTTGGCTGCGGTCGGCATGTCGCCCTTTGCTCTCGAACCGGCGCGGATCTCGGTCTCCTTTAACGGTTTCCCGGTGTGCGTCGACGGTGCCGGCGCCCCGGGCGCGCGCGATGTGGACCTTTCCGGTCCGGAGATTCAGGTCGTGGTGGATCTGAAGATCGGGGATGCCTCGGCGACCATCCGCACCACCGATCTGTCCCACGCCTACGTCGAAGAGAACTCGGCCTACAGCTCATGACCACGGCGAGCGCGGAGAGGTTGCGGGGCAAGATCGTCGTGGTGAAGTACGGCGGCAACGCGATGACCGACGAGGGACTCAAGACCGCCTTCGCCGAGGACATGGTCTTCCTTCTCGATGCCGGTGTGCACCCGGTGGTTGTGCACGGCGGCGGCCTGCAGATCAGCGCCATGCTCGCCAGGCTCGGTATCAAGGGCGAGTTCAAAGGCGGATTCCGGGTCACGACACCCGAGGTACTCGAGGTCGCGCGCATGGTGCTCTTCGGTCAGGTCGGCCGCGAGTTGGTCAACCTGATCAATGCGCACGGCCCGTACGCGGTGGGCCTTACCGGTGAGGACGCCAGGATGTTCACCGCGGTGCGGCGCAGTGTGACGGTGGACGGCGTGCCGACCGACATCGGCCTGGTCGGCGACGTCGACCCGGTCAACGTCGCGGTGCTGCGCGATCTCATCGCGGCGGGGCGGATTCCGGTGGTCTCGACGATCGGGCCCGATGCCGATGGTGTGGACCACAACATCAACGCCGACACCGCGGCGGCCGCGGTCGCCGAAGCCCTCGGCGCGGAGACGTTGTTGATGCTCACCGATGTGGAGGGCCTCTACACCCGCTGGCCGGACCGTGACTCGCTGGTCAGCGAGATCGACACCGCGACCCTCGCGGAGCTGTTGCCGGCCCTGGAGGAGGGCATGGTTCCCAAGATCGAGGCCTGCCTGCGGGCAGTGCAGGCCGGCGTGCCCAGCGCCCACGTCATCGACGGCCGGGTGGCCCACAGCGTCCGGAGGGAACTGCTGACCGACGAGGGCACCGGCACCACGGTGGTTCCGGCATGAGTCTGCTCGAGCGTTGGCAGTCGGTGATGATGGACAACTACGGCACGCCGGCGCTGGCCCTGGCCAGCGGCGACGGTGCGGTGGTCACCGATGTGGCGGGCAGGACCTACCTCGACCTGCTCGGCGGTATCGCGGTCAACATCCTGGGCCACCGGCACCCGGCCGTCATCGAGGCGGTCACCGACCAGTTGAACACGCTGGGGCATGTGTCCAACCTGTACGCCACCGAGCCCGGCGTCGCGCTGGCCGAGGCCCTCATCAGCCGTCTCGGTGTCGATGTGCCGGCCCGCGCCTTCTTCTGCAACTCCGGAGCCGAGGCCAACGAAGTTGCCTTCAAGATCACCCGCCTGACCGGTCGTACCGCGATCGTTGCGGCTCAGGGTGCGTTTCACGGCCGGACGATGGGTGCGCTGGCGCTGACCGGTCAGCCCGCCAAACAGCAGCCCTTCGAGCCGCTGCCGGGCTTCGTCACCCACGTCCCGTTCGGGGATGTGGAGGCCCTGCGGGCCGCGGTGGCCGATGACACCGCCGCGGTTTTCCTCGAGCCGATCATGGGGGAGGGCGGCGTGGTGGTGCCGCCGGAGGGTTACCTGGCCGCGGCCCGGGAGATCACCAGCCGCCATGGAGCACTCTTGGTCATCGACGAGGTCCAAACCGGGGTCGGGCGCACCGGTGACTTCTATGCCCACCGGTACGACGGCATCACCCCCGACGTCGTCACCCTGGCCAAAGGGCTGGGCGGGGGGTTGCCGATCGGCGCCTGTCTGGCCATCGGCCCGGCAGCCGATCTGATGACCCCCGGACTGCACGGCAGCACCTTCGGCGGCAACCCGGTGTGCGCGGCCGCCGCCTGCGCCGTGCTACAGGTGCTCGACGAGCAGGACCTGGTCAGCCGGGCGGCGATGCTCGGCAAGACGCTGCAGCACGGAGTCGAGGCGCTGCACCACCCCCTGGTCGACCATGTGCGCGGGCG
>SYAB01000251.1 GCA_005787665.1 Actinomycetota bacterium | reverse complement strand
CGTCATCGGCAGTTCGCGCACGCCCGGCCGCCGGTGGTCCTGGCAGACCCGGGCCTGGTCGGGCAACAAGATCGACCCCGCCGCGGTCCTCTATCAGCGGGTGGTGGCCACCGCCGCGAATCCCGGCCCGATCGTCGGGGGCACCGAGGTCGACGTCAACGACGTTCTGGCCCAGGACTGCGGACAATGGAACCTGCATCCCTGAGATAGCGGACCACGCGCTGGGGTTTTACGGAGTCTTGCGGCGCAGCAAGGGAGCCGCGCGAAAGGTTTCGAAGGCCAGGCGGGGGGAGTCACTCTTGCGCATCACCGTCAGGTCGTCGGCGAGCGTGCCGGTGTCGGAGAGGAACCGCGCCAACACCGCGGCGGGGACCCGCTCGAACAGCCGGAAAAAGGTACCCGGACCGCGCTCGGGGCGGCTGCGCAGATAGGACAGGAAGATGGTGTCCAGGGCGGTGGTCCGTGCACCGCGTGCGGCGGGCGGTTCGACGACCCCGCCGTCCCGCAGCGCCGCAACCACTTTCGGGGCGAACTCGCTGACGAAGCGTTGCACGGCCAGGAAGGCGTACCCGGTCGACGGTTTCACCTGTCCGCCCGCGGTGCCGATGCGCACGATGCGCGGGCTCGGCCACGGGTCGAAGGTTGCCGTGGTCATCGGGATGACCCCGCTCTCGTGGGAGACGGTCTCGAACGCCACACCAGGCCGGCGTCGCGCGAGCCAGGTGTCGATTGCCTCCTCGTACACGGCGTCGGCCAGCAGTTCCTCGGTGAAGAACGTGCTCTCCACCAGCGCGGTGTGCGCGTCGAAGGGCAACACGTAGACGAAGTGCACCCCGTGGGCCTGGGTGACATCGAAATCCATGAGGGTCGCGACGTCTGGCTCGAAGGCCGGCTCCTCGCTGCGCACGACGCGGCCCCGGAAGTGCTGCCAGAGATAGACGTTGTCGCTGTCGTCGGGTCCGGGCTTCAGCGAGGGCGGACGGGAGTCCATCGCCAGGCGCGCGCGTAAAACTCCGGTGCGGGTGTGGACCTCGATGTGGTCCCCCCGATCCTGCAGGTGCTCGACAGTGTCGCCGAGCACGAACTGCACGCGGTCGCCCGCGGCCGCGAGGCGCTCGAGGGCCACCTCGTAGAAGCGCTCGCCGGGAATACTGCAATAGCTGATCCCGGGCGCGGAGCGCACCACCTCCTCGCCATCGTGGCGCACGCGCCATCGGCTCCAGCGGTGGGCGACCGCGGACTCGAACGCGTGCGGTACGAGATCGAAGAACGACCACGTCCGGTCCGCCCCACTGAGGGTTTCGCGGGGATCGACGAGCACGATGCGCGCATCGCCGGGGAGCCCGGCGTCGAGTAGGGCCACCGCCAGCGAGAGCCCGGACAGCCCGGCGCCCGCGATGATCACCTCGGCGTCCAACGCCGGTGTCAGGTGCGGTTCGGTCACACGAATCCCGTCGCTCGTGGGCGGCAACCTGATGGCCACCTGTGTTCAATGTATCGCTGGGCCGCTCATCGCAGCCCGGACCAGGAACCGTTGACGCGGCGACGCCCTCAGCGCGGGGTGCCGTGGACCGCGCTCCTCAGCACGGCATCGAGGTCGCCCAACCCGCCGGTGAACGGGTTGCCGCGCAACAACACATGCGTCCCGGCCGGGGTCTGGGCGACCAGTTTCGGTGAACTCGATCCGATCTGCATCCGTCGCTGGAACGTGACCGAATCCAGTGGTGCCACCACGCGTCCGTCGCCGTCGCAGTATGTCCGGGCCGCCCGGTCGAATACGGCAACCGGCTGATACTCGCTGACGGGAAGCGAACGACTTCGCGTGATCCTCCGGAGGGCCGCGCCGGTGAGGGCGGCGGCGGCCACTCCGATCGCCAGCAGAACGACGCAGAGCCCGGCGCGTAAGTCCCCACCGTGACCGACGGAGATCGCCGTCAGACTCGTGGCGCCAAATCCCGCGAACACCAGAGCGAGGACTCCCGTCACGAACGCCGCGGTGGCGGCCGGACCGTTACCCCGGTCGACGATCAGCACCCGAGGCCCGTCCTCGGCGATCACCAGGCCACCAACCTCACGCAGGATTCGCTCACTCGGCGACGGCATCACGCCCTGCGGGCTGCTGAGGCAGAGCGTTCCGCGCCGCCCGGCGCCGCGGGATGCGATCGGTGATACCGCTGAGCGTGGTAACCATCCTGTTGAGCGTGTCGACGGCGGACTCGAGGGTGTCGGCGGCGGGCGTCAAGGTCTCCACGGCGGGCTGAAGGCGACTGAGGATCTCAGCGGTCTGGGTGAGTTGTTCCAGCGGCCCGTTCTTCGCGGTCAGCTTGTCGATGACGCCGTCCTCGGCGAACATCCGCTCGATGACGCCGTCGTCGGCGAACATCCGCTCGATCGGACCGTCCTCGGCGAACATCCGCTCGATCGGACCGTCCTCGTCGAGCAGCCGATCCACCAGCCCCCCGGGGGCCAGCATGCGCTCCAGCGAACTGCCTTCGACATCGACCCGATCGAGCAGTCCGCCGGGTGCGGTCAACATGTCCATGACGCCGCCCGGGCGGGTCAACTTGTCCGCCGGTCCGCCGCGGGCGAGAACTCGGCCCAAAGCCCTGTCGGGTTCGGTCAACTCGGCGACCCGGTTGGCGCCGATGATCGCCCCGCGCAAGGGAAGGATCTCGGTGAGCGGGTCGACCTCCTGCCCCTCGACCGTCCGCGGACCGTCCTCGCCCATGGATTGCTTGACGACCCCGAGCGCGAGGGCCCCCGCGGCGAGTCCGAGGTCGGCCGCCACGATGCCCGCCCGGACGGGGGCCATCGCCGCGTCGACGAAGAGTCTGCTGATGTTCACGCGGCAAGTGTAGGGCCGAGTGTCACCGGCAAAAGTGCGATTAGGCGTGTACTCGGCGCTGGATCGGGCCGGGGTCGATCACAGCGGCCATGACCTCCTCGTCGGCGCTCTGCACTTCGCCGCCGTACAGCACGACGCACATCAGGAGATCGACCGGGATCATGGCCAGGACAGCATGATCCATCAGCGCATCGAGGCTGAACCCGTGACGGTAGCCCCACACACCTACCAGGGCCACGATCGTCAGAGTCGACAGCATGACAACGAAGCGGTTGTCGAGCAGCACTCCCAGAGCCCGCGGCTTATCCTCGCTGCATTTTGCGGTCACGCGCCATCCCTGCTTCTTGCCGGCGACGAAGTTCAGGGCGGCGCGGATCTGTACCGCGAGGATGAAGGCCTCGACGAGGAACATTCCCCCGTAGAGGTCCCCCAGTCGTTTCAGCAACGGAAGGTCCTGACCGCTGTTGTGCTGGCGCCACATGATCACCGCGCACAACACCGTCGGCAACCACATGACGACCGAGGTGAGAATCGCCGCCGCCGAAGTGGGCAACACGGCGAACCACACGAACGCCAGGGGAAGGACCATCGGGGTCGTGCCGTAGCCGACGAGCATCGTTGCCAGGTCGACGCGCTGAGTCGCCGAAAGCCCCCGCGCGGTCAGAATATGTCGCAAGTACTTGACCAGTACCTGAAAGCCGCCGTAGGTCCACCGCATCCACATGCTGTCCAGCGCGCTCAGCGAACTGGGCACCCACTCGCCAGTGGGGACGTTGAGGTACTCGAAGGTGTAACCGTTGGCGTACACCCCGAGCGTCTTGAGCAGGTCCTCGGTGACGATGACATTGTCGCGATAGTGCTCGAGCCAAGATCCGTTCGCGTCTAGCAACGCCCGGCGCCACATCGCGTTGTGGCCGTAGAACATCGCGAAGCCGCCCCGAGCGCGCGTGAGGTAACTGATCCGCAACGCGTGCTGGGCCACGGCGACGGCCCGACTCAAGCGATTGAAGTGGTTGTTCGTCGGAACCGTATGGAACTGCAAAACCCCCAGCCGGGGATCGGACTCGAACCTGCTCGCTGCGATGTCGAGCAGATCGGCTTCGAGCGGCAGCGAAGAGTCGATGTCGAGGAACACCACGTACTCGGAGTCCGCGATGAGCCGCTGTGCCAGATCGATATTGCCCGGCTTCTTTCCGGCAGTGTCCGAATTGTGGCGGAAGACGACGCGGACGCCCGCGTCTTGACCGGAGTGGGATTCCACATAGGACTTCCAGAGCCGGAAGTCCGCGTCATCAGTGTCGGGCGTGTTGTCGACGACGATGATCTCGCGGGTGCCGGAGTACCGCGCAGCGTAAGCACAGTCAAACGTCATCTTCGCAACCTCGAACGGCTCCTTGCACGAGGCGATGATGAAGGCGAGACCCGGCAGCGCGGTCCCGGTCGCCTCCCGCCGGGGCGGCGCGGCGAGGTCCTGGCGATGCAGGAGCCAGCCTTTGACGAACATCAGCCGGTGATACAGCGTCGTGAAGATGGGCGGGACGGAGAAGGCGAGTACCAGCCATTGCACCGGGTTGTCGAGATACGGAACGACGAGGGCCACCAGGCCGGCCGTCAACGCGGCGACCGCGGCGATGAATCCGGTCGAAACAATCTGCCGTTGTTGTGGTTTCGCGCCTCGCGCGGACCGCCGCGCACTCGTCATGGTGACCATGTCTGTTTCCTCATCTCGTCGGGATCAGTTGTCGTACAGGTGCTGTCATCGACGATGCCAAGGAACCGCCTTGCCTTATGTCGGCAGCAGAACCCCTGTGGTTGATGAATCTGTTGTCCTCAAATCGATGGACGCTGTGGGCCGGCGGACCATGAACGCGATGCCGACCACACCGCAGGCGGCGACGGAGGCCGGTAGCAGCAGCGACTGCGCCAATGCTGAGGCGAGCGCCTCCCTCATCGGCTCGGCTACCCGGGTCACCGCCTCGGAGCCCGCGGTGGCCGTCGGTACTGCACCGCTGATCAGCGAGCTCATGACCGCTGACAGGCTCGCGCTGCCCAGCACAGCGCCGAGCTGTTGAGCAGCGTTGTAGATCCCTGAGCCCGCGCCCGCCTGGACGGCGGGCAGGTTGCGGGCCGAGTTGGCGGCCAACGGGATCCAGAGGAATGCCAGCCCAACACCAATGGCGCAGTAGGCCCCGACGATTCGCCACATCGGGGTCGCGGGCGACATGTCCGTCGACAACCAGACCAGACCCACGGTCAACAGTGCGAAGCCGCCGCCGATCACCCATTGCGGGGGGAACCGGTCGACAACCCTGCCAACCGTCGGCGCAAGAAGGCCCCCGATGACCGGGATCGGCGCGATGACCAGACCCGACTGCAGCGATGACAGACCGCACACGGCCTGGGTATAGAACATGGTCGGAACCACCATCGCCGTGGTGACAAAGGCCGTGACCAGCACACCGGCGCAGCAGAACGTGAAGGCACGGTCGCGGAAGATCCCCAGCGGGACGAGCGCGGCACCTGGCTCGAAAGACTGCCGCCAGAAGAAGGCCGCGCCCAGTCCCAGACCGGTGATCATCATGAGCCACACCCACGGGGCCCATGCGTTATCCGGTGCCTCCTGAAGCGCGAAGACGATCAGAAAGATTGCAGCACCGGATAATCCGACGCTGACGAGGCCAATCTGTTGTTGCCGTGCCGGCAACTCGGGAACCAGCCGGACCGCGAGGGCCAAGGCTGCAACGCCAATGGGGATATTGGCCCAGAAAATCGCCTGCCAGCCGAGGGTGTCGATCAGCACACCACCGACGAGGGGGCCGACGAACGTGGCGGCGGCAGCCGCGGCTCCCCAGATGCTCTGGGCGGCGCCGCGCCGCTCGGGCGGACAGGTTCGGGTGATCAGAGACATGATCTGGGGGGTCAGCAGCGCTGCACCGAGACCCTGGAAAACTCGGGCAGCGACGAGCATCCCGAGGCTGTTCGCCAGGCCGCACCAGGCCGAGGCGGCGGTGAAGAGCGCGACACCTGCCAGGTACAGTCCCTTCGGGCCAAACCGGTCGCCGAGTCGGCCGGAGACGAGCAGTGGCACGGCGTATGCCAGCAGGTAGCTGCTGGTCACCCACATCACCGCGTCGTGATCAGTGCGCAGGTCGGCCATGATCGACGGGTTGGCGACGACGACAGCGGTTGCGTCTACTGGGACCATGAAGAAGCCAACCATCATCGCCCACAACGCGACTCGTGAGTTTTTCACACTCGCCAGTGTCGGCGAAGCGGGGTGGTGCGTGGGTCAGCCGAAGTGATGGCCGACCCGACGAACCTCCTGTCCTACAGCATCAGGACAACCTGCCAGCAAGCGCCTCGGCGTGGCGCAACGACCAGGCGGTGATCGTCAGATAGGGGTTGGCCGCGCCCTGCGAGGGAAAGACACTGGCGTCCGCAGCCGACAGATTTCCGATCTGCCAGAACTGGCCGACGGTGTCGGTGACACCGGTCTGTGCGTCCAGGCCCATCCGCAAGCCACCGACTTCATGCAGGGCAATCCCGGGGGGGTGGATCTGGATGTCGCTGAGCCGGGCACCGAACGCCCGCACGGCGTGATCGGCGCCGTCACGCATCGCAGCGAGGCGCACCTCGTCGTCGGCGCTGAGCCGGTAATTCACCTTCATCGCCTGCAGGCCGCCATAGTTGGGGTCATCCCTGCCGTCGACGACGACTCGGTTGTCCTGTTGCGCAGAGGCGACACCGAAGGCCGCCAGGGTCACCGATGCGAAGCCGCTGCCCCGACTGCTCGCCCCGGACGGGGTCTTGTAATACGAAGAGGTGCCCAGACAGCCCTGGACCTGTAGTTGGTACGGCCGATCCCGGGCCGGGTCGATCAGCAGGCTGAACGGGCCGTCGGGACCGGGCTCGTCGAACTGAACGACACCCTCCAAGAAGAGGTGATCGCTGATGTAGCGGCCGACACACGGGTTGAGCCGGTCCAAGCCAGACGCCACGGCGAGCCGAGTGGATTGCACTGCCCCACAGGCCAAGACAACATGACGCGGGCGCATGGTGGCCCGGCCCCCGCTGCGACGATCGAGTATTTCGACGCCGCTGAGATGGTCCCCGTCGAGGACGAGCCGAGTGACGACGGCGCCGCTGACCAAGGCGACCATCGCACCGTCAGCGAATTGGCCAAGATGCTCGGAGGACAGCAACCGAGCCGTTGAGGAGTCGAAGCCGGACCCCAAGGGCCGGTCCGCCGCGGTGTCGACAGCCGCCGGTGTCGAACGCGCCGGCCAGCCCGCAGTCACCAATTGCTCGAGGGCCATACGTTGTCGGGGTGACTGATAGAACGGCGGCCGTCGCGGGTCGCCCGACCCGCTGACCTTGACCAACGACTCCGCACGGCCGTAGTAGGGGTTCAAGTCCTCGACCTTCAGCGGCCAATCGTCGAAGTCCCACGGCTGGTATCGCGGGGTGGTCCCCGACCAGTACAGGGTGCGCCCGCCGACGGCCAGCCAGGCCGGTACCGTCCATTCGCCCTGCTCTGCGTTGGCCCAGGCCACCGGGATGGTTGCGGCGTTACTGACTTTAGCCGCCAGTCCGGCGCCGTCGCCGAATCTGGCATTGGCCACATGGGACCACAGTCCCAACTCACCGGCCTCGACGATGACGACCCGTAGACCTCGGTCGGCAAGTTCGAGCGCTGTCGTGACCCCGGCGGTACCGCTGCCGATCACCAGGCAGTCGACGGCATCCCCGGCGCCGACGTCACCGATGGGGCTTTCCACCGGATTGCGTTCGGGGGCAGTGAGCTCAGGAGCCATGTCATTCCTCCCGGACGGCGCTCGATTTAAGCCGAAGGTGCCTTGCCGCTAGACACTTCGCCCGCCGGTTGCGGCCCGCGACACCCACCCGTACGGGCTACGCGCGCAACTCCTTGGCCAGTTCGCCGAAGGCGTCCACCCATTTGCCCATGTCGGCATCGGTGTGGGCCAGCGAGACCAGCCACTGGTCATCCATTCCCGGCGGGGTCAGGACACCGCGGTTGATACCCCACAGCCAACCCAACTCCGCGACGTGGAAGTCGGTGGCCAGTTTGTAGTCGCGGTAGTTGCGGATCGGTGTCGGTGACCAGGTGACCGCACCCTTGACGCCGAAACCGACGGTGTGGGCCGGCAGTTCGTACTCCCGGATGATGGTGTCCATGGCTTCCATGGCGTTGTCGTTGACCTGTTCGGCCGCCGCCAGCGCCTGCGGGGTGGCGACCTCGTCGACCGCGATGGCCGCCGCCATGCACAGCGGGTTGCCGTTGTAGGTGCCGAAGTGCGCCATCCGGTTGTCGACGACGACCTGCATGACCTCCTCGGTGCCGCCGAAGGCGGCCAGCGGCAGGCCACCGCCGATGGACTTGGCCAACGTGATCAGGTCCGGCTTGACGCCGAGTCGCGCGGCGGCGCCGTGGGCACCCGCGGTCAGACCGGTCTTGACCTCATCGAAGATCAGCAGCACGTTGTGGTCGTCACACAACTTGCGGACTCCCTCGACGTATCCGGCGTCGGGCAGCACGATGCCGAGGTTCTCGATGACGGGCTCCATCACGACGCAGGCCACGTCCTTGGCGTGGGCGGCCAGTTTGCGCTCCATCTGGCCGAGGTCGTTATAGGCCACCGTGTGCACGACGCCGGGCTCGACGTCGAAGGGCACCTGCGGGGTCGGGTCGTCGGCGGAGCCGATCTCGTCGATACCCGGCTTGACCGACACCGACAAGCCGTCGTAGCCGCCGTGGTAGCCGCCCTCGATCTTGATGATCGCTTTCCGACCGGTGTAGGCGCGCGCGACGCGGACCGCGTACATCGTCGACTCCGTGCCGGAGTTGGTGAAACGCAACATGTCCAGCCCGAAACGCTGCTTGAACCGCTCCGCGACGTCGGTGGAGACCGGCGACGGGGTGACGAACAACGTGCCGATGTCGTCGAGGAACTCTTTGACCCTGGCCACCACCGTCGGATTGAGGTGACCGACGAGCATCGCGCCGAAGCCCATGGACAGATCCAGCACCTGGCGGTCGTCGCAGTCGGTGACGTAGGCGCCGCGCGCGGATTTCACGCCCATCGGATAGGGATCCCAGTATTGGAAGCTGCTGGTCACCCCCAGCGGCAAGGTCTTGACCGAACGTGCCGCATGGTCGGCCGAACCGGGAGTGGTCTTGGCGTACCGCTCCCATTCCTTGGCCATGAGCGCCTCGACCCGGGCCGGGTCCAGCGGCGTGGAGGACGTCGGCAGCTGGCGCCAGCCAGCGGGGTCATGGGCGGGAAACATGGTCGCCGCATCTGTCGTCAAGCTCATCGGGGTCTCCTTCGACCAGTTGTTATGGCCCGGTGGCAGCCTAACCCGCCTGCCCGATCTTGGCCCCCGGTAATCGAGCAGTCACCCCGAGAGACCGCGCTCACCACCACAGCTCGTCGGCAAGGTCGCGGGCCGCGGTCGCGTCACCCGCCCACACAGCGGCCGCCTCGTCGTCGTTCAGCCGCCGCTCGCGTGTCTCCAGGACGCCGGCGCCTCGTTCGCGATCCACCACGAGCCTCAGTCCGTCGCCCGGATCTGCGAACACCACGAAATAGCCGGGCTCCTCCACCAGGACTTCGGGACCCTCACGCATCACCCATGCGTGGGCCAGCGCTGCGGCCTCCGGCGCGCCGGACCAGATGGCCGAGCGGCCCACGGCGCCGTGCCGCCGTGCCCACGTGCGGAATCGCAGTGCCGCCACCCGAAGGGCCGGCGGTCCGGCGTCCACAGCGTCGAGCCATGGCCCGAGGTCGCCCGTCGCCAGTGCGAGCCCGCACAGCCAGGCATCGACGGCCGACGGGACTTCCGCCAAGCGTCGCGCCAGTTCCGCACCGAGCGCCGCGCACACCGTCTCGCGCAGGCGTCCGGCCCAACCGGTCAGTGTCCCGAGCCCGAGCGTGCCCAGCAGCGCCTCGTCGTCGAGCCCCAGTTCACCGGCCAACTGCAATGCGAGCAGCCGGGGCGTGAACCAGACCAGTTCGGCGGTGTCCCCGATAGTCGTCATCGCCTGCGCCGCATAGTTACGAAGGTCCTCGCCGTTCAGCTCGTTGAGCGGTGTCCGCAGCAATCGAGACAGATCGACACGCCCGCTACAGCATCGGCAGCCGTCCACATGAACCGGTCGGGGCACACCGGAGAACGCCGAATCCATTGCGGCCAGGGCTGATTCAACCGCCCCGGCAGAGGGGGCCGGCAGCGGAGAAACGCGCATACCCGCTCTCCTCTGTCATGCCCCGCATCCCGGCTCTCCGAGCGTTGCACAACCGGTCAGTCTGCGGTACCCGTATCCACGGGTTGCTGGCCGATGAAGTCCATGCCCGCGCGAATTGCCGGACGGTGGCGCAGGATTCGGTAGTGCGCCAGTCGGCCGAGCCCTCGTGTGGTCTCCAGGCGCGCCCCCGGCCATCCCGCGGCAACGCGTTCACTGGCGGCATAGGGGCTGTCCGGGTCGTCGGGGTCGTGGATGAGAAGCAGCGGCGGATAGTCGGCCAGCCGCCCGTTCCACGTCATGTTCGTCTCGTGCAGACGCATGCCAATCCGGGTTTCCAGACGGCGCTGCAGGCCCGCCCGG
>SYAB01000250.1 GCA_005787665.1 Actinomycetota bacterium | reverse complement strand
GCAGGTCGGCGTCGAGTTCCCGGAGTTGATCGTCAGTGGCCGGCATCTGGGGTAGGCGAGGTTGGCCGGCGTCGAAACCCTGCAGCCGCAACCCGGCCTTGGCCAGCGTGACCCCACCGAGGCGGTGCTGCGCGGCGTTCAACGGACCCAGCGAGACGGCGATCTTGCGGGCGGTCGCCAGGTCGCCGGAGTTGACGGCGCTCACCATGTCCCGCAACTGTCCGGCGGCCAGATGACCCCAGACGCTGATCATGCCGACCGCGCCGACAGCCAGCCAGGGCAGATTCAGCGCATCGTCGCCGGAGTAGTAGGCCAGGCCGGTGTCGGCCATCACCTGGGCGGCCCCGTGCAGATCGCCCTTGGCGTCCTTGACCGCCACGATGTTGGGGTGCTCGGCGAGCATGCGCAGGGTGTCCCACTCGATGGGCACCATCGAACGAGGGGGGATGTCGTAGAGCACGACGGGCAGATCGGTGGCGTCGGCGACTGCGCTGAAATGCGCCAGCAGCCCGCTCTGCGGCGGGCGGGAGTAGTAGGGGGTGACCACCAACAGGCCGTGCGCCCCTGCCGCGGCGCAGGCTTTGGCCAACCGCACGCTGTGCGCGGTGTCATAGCTGCCGGCCCCCGCGATGATGCGAATCCGATCGCCAACCGACTCGAGCACCGCGTCGAGCAGCGCGATCTTCTCGTCGTCGCTGGTCGTCGGCGACTCGCCGGTGGTTCCCGACAGCACGAGACCGTCGCAACCTGCATCGGCAAGGCGGGCGGCCAGCCGGACCGCTGTCGCGGTGTCCAGCGACCCGTCCGGCGCGAACGGAGTCACCATGGCGGTCAAGACGGTGCCCAGCCGAGTCCCGGCGTCGAATCCGCTGCTGCTCACGGGCCCTTAGGTTACCCGCTCGACCTCAGGCCTCCGTAGTGAGCGGGCTGGTGGCGACCTCGGTGCCGTCGGCCAGCTCGGTGATCTCGAAGTCGGCGAACCCCGCCGGGGCGGCGGCGGTGAGTTCCCGAAGGCAGGCGATCGCCAGCCGGCGAATCTCGACATCGGCGTGTTCGCTGGCCCGCATCGCGACGAAGTGCCGCCAGGCCCGGTAGTTGCCGGTCACCACGAGGCGGGTCTCGGTGTCGTTGGGCAATACCGCCCGCGCGGCCTGGCGGGCCTGCTTGCGCCGCAGCGCCCCCGGCGAAGCCGGTCGGTCGGATCCGGCGGGCTGCTCGTCCAGCTTCGCCTCGAGCCCGGCCAGCAGGTCCAGATAGGCGGCCCGGCTGGCGTCGGCGGCGGCCAGCACGATCCGCTGCAGTTCGGGGTCGTCTTCCACCCCGGGCGGAAGGACCACCGACGCGGCGTCGTCGGGCACGTACCGCTGGGAGAGCTGGGAGAAGGAGAAATGCCGGTGCCGAACCAGCTCGTGCGCGCAGGAACGGGAGACGCCGGTGATGTAGAAGCTCACCGACGCGTGCTCGAGGACGGCAAAGTGGCCGACGTCGATGACATGCTTGAGGTAGCCGGCGTTGGTCGCGGTGCGCGGGTTCGGTTTGGACCAGCTCTGATAACACGCCCGGCCGGCGAACTCGACCAGCGCCTCACCTCCCTCGGCGTCGGTCTCCCAGGGCACGTCGGGGGGCGCCAGGAACTCCGTCCTGGCGATCAGTTGCACGCGCAGCGGCGCGATCTCGGCCACCGGCTCACCTTAATCGGCTGGTGAACTGACAGCGCAGAGGCGCGAACCTAGACTTCCGGGTATGGCCGCTCTGGAGGATCTCGAGGCGCGCGTCTGCGCCGGAGGGATCAGAGCACTCGAACGCTAGCGCGCAACTGCCGCGACAGGTCGCCCCGATCGTCCACCACCACATCGCTCACACCGAGCCAGGCCGCCATCTTCGCCAACTCCCCCGCCAGCGCGCCGGCCACCCGCGCCGGTTCCCGTCCCGCCTCCACGAACGCCCCGAGCACCCGCAGCGCCCCCGCCGTCCGGTCGGCTTTGAGGTCCACCCGGCCGACCAGTTCGCCGTCGAGCAGGAACGGCCACACGTAGTAGCCGAACCGGCGTCGGACGGCCGGGGTGTAGATCTCCAGGCGATAGTCGAACCCGAACAGCCGAGCCACCCGGGGGCGGAAGAAGATCAGCGGGTCGAACGGGCACAACAGCGCCGTCCCGCGGTCGGTGCGCGGCACCGCCTGGCCCGAGCGCAGATACGCCGGCGCCGACCACCCGTCGACCTCCACGGGCTGCAGTTCGCCGCTGCGGACGAGGCTGGCCAGCGCGGGCTTGACCTCGGCGGGGCGCAACCGGAAGTAGTCGCGGATATCGGCCTCGGTGGCCACTCCCAGCGCGCTCGCCGCTCGCAGCACCAACTCGCGGTGCGCCTCGCCGTCGTCGATCCGACGGGCCAGCACAGCGGCAGGCAGCACCCGCTCGGCGAGATCGTAATGCCGTGCGAAGCCCACCCGGTGGGCGCTCGTCAACACACCCGAGGCGAACAGCGCCTCGGCCACCCATTTGGTCTCACTGCGATTCCACCACGCCCCCTTGCCGCGTGGCCTCGCCGTCTGCAGGTGCGTTTCGATCTGGCCCGCGGTGCTCGGCCCCCGTTCGGTCACCGCCGCCACCACCTCCTCGGCCAGCCGCGGATTGGCCCTGACGATCTCCACGCCCCAGCGACCGTGGACGTACTCGCGCATGCGCCAGCGCATCAGCGGCCAGTCATCCACCGGTATCAGCGCGGCCTCGTGCGCCCAGTACTCGACGAGCAACCGCGGCGCGCGCCGGGTGTCACTCCAGGCGGCGGTGTCGAGGATCCCACGGTCATACGACCCGAGACGGCTGAACACCGGCGCATAGTGCGCCCGGACCGCGACCGACACCGAATCCAGTTGCAGAACATGGATTCTCCCGATCAGTCGCCGCAGTTCGGCGCGTCCCGGCGTGCCTCCCGGCGAGCCGAATCCCTGGGCACGGACCGCGGCCCGGCGGGCCTGGGCGACGGTCAGCCTCGTCACGACCGAAGGAAGCTGTGAAACCGGTAGCGCAATCCCGACGCGCTGTCGCGCCAGGGTGTCGAGGTGCCGACCCAGGACTCGTCGAGGACCGGGGCCAGTGCGTCGTCGTCCTGCAGACGCAGGTCGATCTCCACCTCGGTGACCTCGCAACGGGTGGCCCGCGCCATGGCCAGGTGATAGATCTCCGCACCGCCGATAACCCAGGACTGCGGATCGGCGACAGCCGCCGCCGGGGAGGTCAGCACGTCGGCTCCATCGGCACGAAAGTCGGGGTTACGGGTCAGAACCACGTTGCGCCGACCCGGTAGCGGCCTAAAGCGGGCGGGCAGTGACTCCCAGGTCCGCCGGCCCATCACCACGGTGTGTCCCATGGTGAGTTCCTTGAAGCGGGCCATGTCCTCGGGCAACCTCCACGGAATCCCGCCGTCCCGGCCGATCACCCCGGAGCCGGACTGCGCCCAGATCAACGCCACCATGTCAGACCGCGACCGGCGCCTTGATGGCCGGATGCGGGTGATAATCGCGGATCTCGACATCCTCGTAGGTGTAGTCGAAGATCGAATCCCTCTGGGCCAGAACAAGTTCCGGATACGGGCGCGGATCTCGCCGCAACTGCTCGGTGACCTGCTCGACATGATTGTCGTAGATGTGGCAGTCGCCGCCGGTCCAGATGAAGTCGCCGACGTCCAGACCCGCCTGGGCCG
>SYAB01000029.1 GCA_005787665.1 Actinomycetota bacterium | reverse complement strand
TGGGCCGGACCACCGCCAGCGGGGTGCCGGCCGCCGGATCGGCGGCGCGGTCATGGCGGTAGGAGGCCAGGATGTCGGGATCGGTGACGACGACACCATCCGGCAGTGCAGCGACAAGGCCGGCGAGCGCGGGGTTCACGCGTCAATCGTAGGGCTATGACCGAACCCCACGGCTATCCCGAGGCGACGCCGAAACGACGGCGCAACCGGGCATGGCGGTGGCGGAACAGCATGGGCACCGCGACCCGGTAGACGGCACCGAAGGCGCCCACCCGGCCGTGCCAGGCGAGCCGGTCCATGACCCGGCATCCGCCGGGGATGGGAGTCACCGCGCGTTCGTGTTCCCACTGCGATTGGGTCAGCATCCTCGATCGCTCCAGAAATCGGTGTCCGGGCCCGAACTCGGCGATCGTGAGATCGTCGAAATCCACCGGCAGGAAACCGAACAGCAGCAGCCAACTGCGCCCGGCCGGCCGCCCGATCGGCAGGTGGTCCAAGCTGGCGCGCCTGAGATCGTGGGGGACCGTCATCCGCAGCAGGGGAGCCAGTTCTCCGTTGACCCCGTCCATATCCGTGACGTGCCGCCACACGACGTCAGCTGCCGCCGCAAGATCCGAGGAGATGCTGAACGAGTGCACGAAGCAAGTGTGCTCCCGCTCAACCGCCGGTCGGCTCCTGATCCAACTCCCGCAGTGCCGGCGCCCACACACATGCGACGGCGATCAGCAGTACTGGCACGGCCAGCGCGAGGAACGCCGTCGTGAGTCCGAAGGCGTCCACCAGTGGGCCAGCGATGATGAAGCCGACCGGGCCCGCGGCGTAGGCCATCGATGTCATGACCCCGATGACGCGCCCGCGCATCTGCGGGGGCGTCCGGGTCTGCATCACCGAGTTGTAGATCGGGCCGATGGGTCCGTACACCAGCCCGATGACGACCGACAGCACCAGGATCACCGGCAGCGGTGGCAGGAAGGCGATGATCGTGGCACCGGTGCCGAAGGTGGCGACCGCGGTCAGGACGGTGGTGCGCTTGCGGGCGATCCGGGACAGCACGGTCCAACTCAGAGCGCCGATCAGTCCGCCGATCGACAACGCCATCAGCACCCAGCCGAGTTGGGTGGGTTCGTTGCGATCGCTGAAGTATTTGGGAAACAGCACGCTTTCCATCGGCAGGTACAGGCCGGTGACGGCGAGTTCGATCAAGCCGATCGTCCGCAACACCCGGTTGCCCCAGACGAAGCGCAACCCCTCGAGAACACCGGACACCACACCGTCGGGCCGGTCCTCGGGCTCGGGCCGGTCAGCGCCGGGCAGTCGCAGCACCGCCATCGCCAGGATCGACAGGACGAAGGCCGCGGCGGTCACCCACATGGTGTTGACACCGCCGAGTGTGGCGATGAGCAGACCGCCGATACCGGGTCCGGTGATGTAGGCCAGGTTGAAGGTCGCCTCGTAGACGCTGTTGGCGCGGTCCAGGGTCCAGTCCGCGCGCCGGGCCGCCTCCGGCAGCATCGACACCCGCGCGGTCATACCGGCCGGATCGAAGAACGCGCCGAGGGCGGCCAGACCCGCCAGCACCACGGTGTTGAGCACACCGATACCGAAGCTGAGCGCCAGCACCGGGATCGCGGCCACCGACAGCGCCGACATCGCATCGGCGAGCATGGCCACCCGCCGCCGGCCGAGGAAGTCCACCGCGGTACCGGCGATCAGGGTGGCGAACAGCAACGGCAGGGTGCCCGCCCCCGCCACGACCGACGCTTCGGTCGCGCTGCCGGTGCGCTGCAGCACCAGCCACGGGAAGGCGACCATCGAGATGCCGTTGCCCGCCGCGGCCAGGAAGGCCGATACGAGGATCAACAGCACCGGCCCGCGCGAAGTGATCATGTCCGGGCAAGCATAGATTCGGCAGGTGCACCTTCCCCATCCCCGCGTGGGCGGAGCCTTCGCCTCGCCGGTGCCGGCGGGGACCGGCTGGCCCGGCGATCTCGCGGGGCCGCAGACGGCGGTGGCCGCCGACCCGGATCAGGTACGTGCGCTGGCCGCGGCGGCGGTCGATCTCGGCACCCTCGAGGCGGAGGTGAGCGTGTGCCGGGCCTGCCCCCGGTTGGTGGCCTGGCGCGAAGAGGTGGCCGCAGGGAAGCGGCGGGCGTTCGCCGCCGAGCCGTACTGGGGGCGGCCGATTCCGGGCTGGGGTTCGGCGCGGCCCGCGATCCTGATCGCGGGTCTGGCTCCGGCCGCGCACGGCGGCAACCGGACCGGGCGGGTGTTCACCGGCGACCGTTCGGGGGACCAGCTGTTCGCCGCGTTGTACCGGGCCGGACTGGTGAACTCACCGCTGAGCGTCGATGCCGCGGACGGATTGCGGGCCAACGGCATTCGGGTCGTTGCCGCCGTGCGTTGCGCCCCGCCCGGTAACGCCCCCACCCCCGCTGAGCGGCGGGCGTGTCAGCCCTGGCTGGCCGCCGAGTGGCAGCTGGTGGAGCCGACCGTGCGGGTGGTGGTGGCATTGGGCGGCTTCGCCTGGCAGGCGGCGTGGGAGTTGCTCGGCGAGGGCCGCGCGCGGCCGAAATTCGGCCACGGTGCCGTCGCCGAACTCCCGACGGGGGTGGCGCTTCTGGGCTGTTATCACCCCAGCCAGCAGAACATGTTCACCGGCCGGCTGACCCCGGCCATGCTCGACGCGGTGTTCGGGGACGCCGCCTCGCGGGCGGGCCTGCGTTGAGCTACCGCGGTATCAGCCGGACGACTGGGATCGCGCGGCTGGTGCGGGCCTGATAGCCATCGTAGCGGTTGGCGTTGTTGGCGTTGACGATTCGCCACAGCCGGGCATAGTCGGGATCGTCCGGCCCCACCGCGGCCGCGGTGACCGGGAAACGTCGCCGGCCCACGTTGATCTCCGCACGCGGGTCGGCCTTGAGGTTGTGGTACCACCCCGGCGCGCGGCGGTCGCCGCCGTTGGAGGCCACCACCAGGTAGGCGTCCCCGTCGCGGGCGTAGGACAGCGCACTCGTCCGCGGGAGGCCGGTCTTCGCGCCCATGGTGTGCAGAAGCAGGCTGTTCGGTGCGCCCGGGATGCGATGGCCGATCCAGCCCCCCGTGCGCTGGTAGACGGCGTCGTGCACGGTGACGAACAACCCCAGCGCCCGCTCGGCCAGCGCGCTCACGGTGTCACCGACAGCGCCTCGCGCAGGATGGCCCCGGTGGCCTCCCGGTCGGGATCGCGGCGTAGCAGCATGCCGGTGAAGAAGGACAACTTGTCCCCGTCCCGGCGCGGAACCACGTGCAGATGGATGTGGAAGACCGACTGGAAGGCCGATTTGCCGTCGTTGATCGCGACATTGGTACCGGTGGCACCCAGACCCGAGGCGCGGGCCGCCAACGCGATCCGCCGGCCGATCGCCGTCATGGCGGCCAGGGTCTGGGGTTCGGTGTCGGTCAGATCGACGCTGTGGGCCTTCGGGATGACGAGGGTGTGGCCCCGGGTGAACGGCGCGATGTCGAGGAACGCCAGATAGTCCTTGTCCTCGTAGACTCGGATCGCCGGCGCGACGCCGGCGACGATGTCGCAGAACACACATGCCATCGCACCACCGTAGCCGCCCGCCCGCCCGGGCTGCGGCTACGCTTCGGCGGGTGGACGCCACCGACATCGCCTTCGCCGGGGCCGCCGAACAGGCCCGCATGCTCGCCGCGGGAACCCTCTCCGCGCCCGCCCTGCTGGAGTCCTACCTGGAGCGCATCGCCCGGGTGGACCGCGAGCTGAGGTCCTACCGGATCGTGATGGCCGACAGCGCCCGCCGGGAGGCGGCCGCCGCCCAGGAGCGGCTCGACGCCGGCGAGCGGTTGCCGCTGCTCGGGGTGCCGGTGGCGATCAAGGACGACAGCGACGTCGCCGGCGAGTTCACCTGCTTCGGCAGCAGCGCCTACGACCTGGAGGCCACCGCCGACTCCGAGGTGGTGCGCCGGTTGCGGCAGGCCGGGGCGGTGATCCTCGGCAAGACCGCCGTCCCGGAGATGATGTTGTGGCCGTTCACCGAAACGGTCAGTTTCGGCGCCACCCACAATCCGTGGGATATCGCCTACACCCCGGGCGGCAGCAGTGGCGGCAGTGGCGCGGCGGTCGCCGCCGGACTGGCCCCCCTGGCGCTGGGCTCCGACGGCGCCGGGTCGATCCGAATCCCGGCGAGTTGGTGCGGGCTCTACGGCCTCAAGCCGCAGCGCGGACGGGTGCCGATCGGTACGGGGGAGGACCCGGCCGCAGAGGGGTGGAACGGGCTGAGTGTCAACGGTCCGCTGGCCCGGACGGTCGAGGATGCCGCCCTGTTCCTCGATGCCACGGCCACCGGCAAGTCGCCGCGCGGCGGCTTCGTCAAGGCGGCCGCCCGCAAGCCGGGGCGGTTGCGTATCGCGCTGAGCACCAAGCTTCCCCCCACGATGGTGGCCCGTGTCGGACGTCCGCAGCAGCGGGCGCTGGACGGGGTAGAGAGCCTGCTGCGCGACCTCGGCCACGAGGTGTTGTGGCGCGACCCGGACTACCCCGCCTGGGCGATGTACGGCCACGTCCTGCCGCGCATGTGGCATGGGGTCTACCAGGAGGTTCAGCGCCTGGCCCACCCCGAGCGGCTGGAGCCCAGGACGCGGACGATCGTGCGGATCGGGTCGATGATCTCCCCGCAGCGGATGGACCGGATCCGGGCCGCCGAATCGGTGCTGGCAGCCCGGGTGGGCTCGATCTTCGAGGACTTCGACGTGCTCATCACCCCGGGGGCGGCGACCGGACCGTCGCGGATCAGCCAGTACCAGCACCGCGGCGGGGTGAGCACGCTGGCGCTGGTGGCTTCCCGGGTGCCCTACTTCGCGATCTTCAACGCGACCGGCCAGCCGGCGGCCTCGGTGCCGTGGTTCCTCGAGGGCCAGACGCTGCCGGTGTCGGTGCAGTTGGTCGGCCGCCCCTCCGACGAGGCCACCCTGCTGGCGCTCAGCACCCAGATCGAAGCCGCCCGACCCTGGGCGGGCCGGCGGCCGTCGGTCTCGTGACCGTCGATGCCGGGCCGTCGGAGGCCGAGCCTTCCCCGTCGTGGGACGACCTGCTCGGCGGCTTGGCCGGTCAGGCCCGCGCCGAACGCGCCGAACTTCTCCGGTGGCTCGTCGAGCAGGGGTTCAGCGTCGAGGAGATCCGCTCGTCCTTCTCGCCGATGCTGTTGCCCGCGCGGCGGGTGCTGGGCGACGACGGCCGTTACGTCTCGGCGCGGCAGATCAGCGAGCAGACCGGGCTGGACCTCGATCAGCTCACCCGATTCCAGCGCGCCGCCGGTTTGCCGCAGGCCGGGGACCCCGACGCCCCGGTGTTCATGGCCCACGACGGGGACGCCGCCGTGCATATCAAGCGGTTCCTCGACCTGGGAATCGACAGTGACCTGATGCTCAACGTGGTGCGCGTGCTGGCGCAGGGACTGGCCAACGCCTCTGAGGTGATGAGTGTGGCCGCCCTGTCCGCCGTCCTGCGTCCCGGGGCCAGCGAGCTGGACACCGCCCGCGGCACCGAGGCGCTGGTCGGCGCCGCCGTCCCCCTACTCGGGCCGATGATCGAGGACCTGCTTCAGCTCCAGCTGCGGCACACCCTGCAAACCGAGGCGGTCAACGCCGGCGAGCGGGCCGCGGGTGCGCCGCTGCCCGAGGCCCGGATGATCGCCGCGGCGTTCGCCGATCTGGTCGGCTTCACCGCCCTCGGCGAGGAGGTGCCGCCCGAACAACTCGAACAGTTGGCGAACCGGCTCGCGGAACTGGCCCACGGCGTCGCCTCCGCACCCGTGCGGTTCATCAAGACGATCGGCGACGCGGTGATGTTCGTGTCCTCCGACACCGCCGCTCTGGTCGACGCGGTGCTCGCCCTGCTCGACGCGGCGGATGCCGACGAGATGCTGCCCCGGCTTCGGGTCGGGGTGGCTTACGGATCTGCGGTCACCCGGGCCGGGGACTGGTTCGGCAGTCCGGTGAACACCGCCAGCCGGGTGACCGGGGCGGCCCGGCCGGGGGCGGTGCTGGTCTCGGAGTCGGCCCGCGAGCAGGTCGGCGACGACGCCCGGTTCCGGTGGTCGGCCGCCGGAGCCAAACGCCTCAAGGGCATCCGCGGCGACGTCGGACTCTTCCGGGTCCGCCGGGCCGAACCGCAGGGGTGAATCTCAGCGCTTGCGCAGGACCGCCATCCCACCGGCGACGAGCGCCGCGACCACCAGCACGATCGCCCAGCCGGCTCCTACCAGCCACCACACCAGCCCGGCGGCGATCAGGACCGGGGACGCCACGAACAGCGCCATCGCCGGATGCTGTCGCATGACGTCGCGGGCGGCGCGGGCACGGTCCGGGTCAAGCTCTTTTCCTGCCATCGCCCCATTATCGGTCAGGAGGCGGCGTCACCGGGCCGGTTCTGCGGCTTCCGGACCGGCGGTGCGCCCACAGGCTGAGCCCGGCGCCGGTCGCGGCACCGACGACGTCGGCGAACCAGTCGAGGAGATCGCCACCGGTGCGGCCGGGGGTGAAAGTCTGGAACGCCTCGTCGAGAATCCCGAAGCCCGCCACCAGCAGCACGGCCGGCAGCAGCCAGTCGGCGACACCGACCCGACGGCGGGTGATCCGCAGGGTGGTGGCGGCGAGCCACCCGCCGACCGCGTAGACGACGATATGCGCGATCTTGTCCGACAGCGGGAACCCCGTCTGCGGGAGTTCCTGCGGGGTCAGCGCCGACAGCCGGAGAACGCCGACGGCCCAGCAGGTCAGCGCGAACCATCCCAGGGCGACCCGCGTCCGGCGCGGCACCGACATTGTGCGCATCTCGGTCAGGCTCTCGTCATCGCCCAGTACGCGCCGCGTCGGGCGAGCAGTTCGGTGTGGGTGCCGTGCTCCAGGATCCGGCCCGAGTCCAGCACCACGATGAGGTCCGCATCGCGGATGGTGGAGAGCC
>SYAB01000249.1 GCA_005787665.1 Actinomycetota bacterium | reverse complement strand
GGTCAAGGATCGGCGGACCGAGTACGAGGTCGGCAATCCTTCGGCGGTCCTGGACGGGGACATCGACGGATTCCTGGAAGCCGGAATCCGGTGGCGCAACCGACGAGATGACGAAGACTGATCTTGAGCACTGACCTGCTGGCCTTCCCGATGGCACAGAAGTGGCATGACTTCTGGCACGGCCGAATCGGCGAGTGGATCCTCACCAGCGGCCTGAAGATCACCCTGCTGGTGATCGGCGCGCTGCTCGGTGCGCGGTTCATCAGCTGGATCGCCGGGCGGATCAGCCGCCGCATCGACGCCGACTTCCGCGAGAGTGACGCCCTGGTGCGCTCGGAGAGCGCCAAGCACCGCCAGGCCGTCGCCTCGGTGATCTCCTACATCGCGATCGCGCTCCTGGTGGTGATGGTCGTGGTCCAGGTGACCGAGGTGCTGGCCATCCCGGTGAGTTCCCTGGTCGCACCGGCGGCGGTGCTGGGCGCGGCGCTGGGCTTCGGCGCTCAGCGCATCGTTCAGGACCTGCTGGCCGGGTTCTTCATCATCACCGAGAAGCAGTACGGGTTCGGTGACCTGGTGCAGCTGACCCTGGGCTCCAGCAATGACGCGATGGGCACCGTGGAGGACGTCACGCTGCGGGTGACCAAGCTGCGCACCTCCGAGGGCGAGATGTACACCATCCCCAACGGCCAGATCATGAAGTCGTTGAACCTCTCCAAGGACTGGGCCCGGGCGGTCGTCGACATCCCGGTGCCCTCCTCGGCTGACCTCAACGTGGTCAACGAGGTGCTGCACCGGGTCTGCGACCAAGCCGCCCACGACCCCGGACTCAAGGACCTGCTGCTGGATTCGCCGCAGCTGATGGGCGTGGAGAGCATCGAGTTGGACACCGTCAACCTGCGGATGGTGGCCCGCACCCTGCCGGGCAAGCAGTTCGAGGTGGGCCGGCGGCTGCGGCTGCTGGTGGTCGCTGCGCTGGCCCGGGCCGGAATCGTGACCTCGACGGACAGCGCCCCGGTGGTGGGCGCCCTGGTGCACCCGGCGACCGCCGGCGGTGCCGAACGCGAGACCCAGGGCCCGGTGGGCCGATGAAGGGCTCGAGTCCCCGGGAGGGCCGCAGCTGGCCGGGCTACCTGCTCGGCGGGCGGTTTCGGACCTCGACCGCGGCCCTGCTGATCGCGTTCCTCGGAATCTGGTGGGTGTACGAGACCTACGAGCCCCCGCCGCTGCCGCCCGAGCAGATCCCGGCCAGCGAGGTGGTCCCGCCCGGCTTCATCCCCGATCCGGCGTACACCTGGGCCCCGCGCACCGACGTGCAGTCGCGAACCGAAACCACCACGCCCACCACCACCTCCACCACGCCGACCACCACCGCCCCGGGCACCCCGCCCGGGGAGAGCGGCGCACCGCCGGCAGCCGGCGGCCCGGAGACCCCGCCGGCGTCGGCGTCACCCACCCCGGGCGGGGTGCCGACCTCCGCCGCGCCGAGCACCCCCGAAGCGTCCGCACCATCCGTCCCACCGGTGCCGCCGGTGGCCGCGCCGGCGGCCGGAGCCTCGCCGGCTCCGGCGGCACCGGCGCGGTAGCGGCGACGTCCCCGGCTAGACTGACGAGCCGTGATGATCACCCTCGACCATGTCACCAAGCAGTACAAGGCGTCGGCACGCCCCGCGCTGGACAATGTCAGCCTCAAGGTCGACAAGGGTGAGTTCGTCTTCCTGATCGGCCCGTCGGGGTCGGGCAAGTCCACGTTCATGAGCCTGCTGATGGCCGAAGAGACGCCCACCTCCGGTGAGATTCAGGTGTCGAAGTTCCACGTCAACAAGCTCTCCGGCCGTCATGTGCCCAAGCTGCGGCAGGTCATGGGGTGCGTGTTCCAGGACTTCCGCCTGCTCCAGCAGAAGACCGTTTTCGACAATGTGGCCTTCGCCCTCGAGGTGATCGGCAAGCAGTCCGACGTCATCAAGAAGGTGGTGCCCGAGGTGCTCGACATGGTGGGACTGTCCGGCAAGGCCAACCGGATGCCCGGCGAGCTGTCCGGCGGCGAGCCGCAGCGGGTGGCGATCGCCCGGGCCTTCGTCAACCGGCCGCTGGTGCTGCTGGCCGACGAGCCGACCGGCCACCTCGACCCGGAGACCAGCCGGGAGATCATGGACCTGCTCGACCGGATCAACCGGACCGGCACCACGGTCCTGATGGCCACCCATGACCACCACATCGTGGACTCCATGCGTCAGCGGGTGCTCGAGCTGTCCATGGGCCGGCTGGTCCGTGACGAACAGCGCGGCGTGTACGGGATGGACCGGTAATGCGCGTCGGGTTCCTCGTCAACGAGGTCGTCACCGGGCTTCGTCGCAACGTCACCATGACGATCGCGATGATCCTCACCACCGCCATCTCGATCGGCCTGTTCGGCGGCGGCATGCTGGTGGTGCGGCTGGCCGACCAGTCCCGCGACATCTACCTCGACCGGGTCGAGAGTCAGGTGTTCCTCACCCCGGAGGTTTCGGCCACCGACCCCACCTGCGACGCCGAGCCGTGTAAGGGGCTGCGGACGGCGATCGAGGCGCGCGAGGACGTCAAGTCGGTGCGCTTCCTCAACAAGGACGACGCCTACACCGACGCGGTGACCAAGTTCCCGGAGTACAAGGACGTCGCCAGTAAGGACTCGTTCCCGGCGTCGTTCATCGTCAAGCTCAGCGATCCCGAGCAGCACAAGGAGTTCGACGCCGCACTGCAGGGTCAGCCGGGCGTTCTCAACGTGCTCAACCAGAAGGAACTCATCGATCGGCTGTTCGCCGTCCTCGACGGGTTGTCGCGGGCCGCGTTCGCGATCGCGGTGGTGCAGGCGATCAGCGCAATCCTGTTGATCGCCAACATGGTTCAGGTCGCGGCTTACACCCGCCGCACCGAGATCGGCATCATGAGGATGGTGGGTGCCACCCGGTGGTACACCCAGTTGCCGTTCCTGCTGGAGGCGGTGCTTGCCGCCACGATCGGTGTGGTGCTGGCCATCCTGGGCCTGATCCTGGTTCGGGCACTGTTCCTGGACAAGGCGCTCGACCAGTTCTACCAGGCGAATCTGATCGCCCGGATCGACTACGCCGACATCCTCTACATCGCCCCGATCATGTTCGGCGTCGGTGTTGCGATGGCCGCCATCACCGCCTACGTCACGCTGCGGCTGTACGTGCGGAAGTAGCGTGGCCAAGGCATCGGTGGAGCGGAAGGCGGCTGCAGCCAAGAAGGCCGGCGACGTCAAGGGCGGTAAGAAGATCGTCGCCACCAACCGCAAAGCCCGGCACAACTATTCGATCCTCGACGTCTACGAAGCCGGTGTGGTCCTGGTCGGCACGGAGGTGAAGAGCCTTCGGGAGGGCCAGGCATCGCTGGCCGACGCGTTCGCCACCGTCGACGACGGCGAGATCTGGTTGCGCAACCTGCACATTCCGGAGTACCACCACGGCACCTGGACCAATCACGCGGCGCGGCGCAATCGGAAGCTGCTGTTGCACCGCCGCGAGATCGACATGTTGATGGGCAAGATCCGGGATGGCAACCTGACCCTGGTCCCACTGTCGCTGTACTTCCTCGACGGCAAGGTGAAGGTCGAGTTGGCACTGGCCCGCGGAAAGCAGGCCCACGACAAGCGTCAGGACATCGCCCGCCGGGACGCCGAGCGCGATGTGATCCGCGAACTGGGCCGGCGGACCAAGGGAAAGATCTGATCGGGATGCGCGGTCGTCGTCCACTAGCATCACCGGAATGGCCGACGCTCCCGCCGATTCCGCCCGTCCCCGCACCGTCCTGGACAAGAACGAGGTCCTGACCGCGCTGTTCGCCTCCTGGGACGGGATCGAGGCCGTGCTGGCCGCGCTCCCCGACGATGACTGGCAGGCGCCGACCGCGCTGCCCGGCTGGACCGTCCATGACGTCGTCGCCCACATCATCGGCACCGAGTTGATGCTGTCCGGGACGCCGACGCCGGAGTCCGATGCCGCCAAACCGGACCATGTCCGCAATGACATCGGCGCGCTGAACGAGGCGTGGGTGGAGCACCTGCGCGGAGAGTCCCCGGCGAGCATGCTGGCCACCTTCCGCGAGGTCACCACGCGGCGTAAGGCGATGCTCGCGGCGATGCCGATGGAGGAGTGGAACACCGTCACCTTCACCCCGGCCGGCCCGGACAGCTACGGCCGGTTCATGCGGGTGCGGGTGTTCGACTGCTGGATGCACGAGCACGACATCCGGCACGCGGTGGGCCGGGCGGCCACCGACGACGATCTGGCCCGAGAGGATTCCCGACTGGCCCTTGACGAGGTGGCGGCCAGCATGGGGTTCGTCGTCGGCAAGAAGGGCAAGGCACCGGAAGGGTCCCGGGTACTGATCGCGCTCACCGGCCCGCTGACCCGGGAGATCCGCGTCGCGGTGGATGGCCGCGCAGCCCTGGTCGAGGACTTCGGCGGTGCCGAGCCGACCATCGCCATCACCGTCGACGGCCTGCAGTTCACCCGGCTGGCCGGCGGGCGTCCGCTGCTCGCCGAGCGTCCCCAGGTCGTCGACTACGCAGGCGACACTCAGGCCGGTGCGCGCATCGTGGAGAACCTCGCCTACGTGATCTGAGCGGCGGCCCTCGCCGGCGGAGGCACGGTAGGGTCGGGCCAGGGGACCTTGAAGACCACAGCGACAGGGGTGGAGTGCGTGGAAACCTTCGACTTCCGGGGACTGCCGATCGCGTATGAACGCACCGGCGAGGGTCCGCCGGTGATCATGTTGCACAACGGTGGCGCCTCCCATGCCATCTGGCAGGACGTCGCCACCCGGCTGGCCGACCGGTATGAGATCTTCGCCCTGGACCTGCTGGGCTTCGGTGACTCCGCCAAGCCCGGCGTGGGCTACACCCTGGACAACTACGTCGCCATGCTCGAGGAATTCGTCCGCGTTCACGGGTTGGACAAGGTTGCGCTGGTGGGCAACTGCATGGGCTGCGCGATTTCGCTCGCGTTCACCGAGCGGCACCCCGACAGCGTGACGGCGCTCGTGCTGTGCAACCCGCTCACCGAGTCGACGTTCCTGGGCGGCTGGTTGGGGCCGTTGCTCTGGCTGCGGGAGCGGCTGCCCGCGGTCAACCGGGCCGCCTACCGGCTGATCGGACGGCTCAAGCTGACCACCGGTATGGGGTCGGCGGCCACCCTGTTCCAACTCGGCCCGCAGGGTCGCGGGCGCAAAGTCCACCGCAACGCCGACGTCGCCGGGTGCTACGCGTCGACCGGTCAACTGGAGTCGCTGCTGGGAGTGCTCGACGACCTGCAGAACTACGCGGTGATCGACGAACTCACGCCGCGACCGGGTTTTCCGCCGATCTGCACCATCTGGGGGATGAAGAACAAGATCGTGTCCCCGTCCGCGGGGCGCCGCCTCAACGCGACGCTGCACCCCGCGCGCCAGGAATGGCTGGACGACTGCGGGCACCTGCTGATGCTGGAGCGACCCGATGAGGTCGCCGACGTCATCGACGGCTTCGTGCGGTCGGCCGCGACGACGCCGGCCTGAAATGGAGCTGTTCGGCGCCGACCCGTTTCCCGATGACGTCTTCAATCTCGCCGACATCGTGGCGCGGGTGGCGCGGGAGGACCCGGCGCGCATCGCCGTGATCGAACTGGACGGCTGGCAGGGCTACGGGAAGCGCCGCTACCAGCGGCACACGTACGCCGAACTGTCGGCCGATGTCGAGTCGGTGGCCGTCGGACTGCGCGAGATGGGTATCGCCGAACGGACCAGGACCGTGTTCATGTCGCCGCCGGGCTATGAGACCTGCGTCATGGGTGTGGCCCTCACCCGGGTGGGCGCGATGACCATCTGGATCGACCCCGCAGTCGGCTATCGCAACGTCGGCGAGCGGCTGAGTCGGGTCAAGCCCGAGGCTTTCGTCGGTCCGGCACTCGCGCACCTCGGCCGGATGACGTTCGGCTGGGGACCGCGAACGATGCGCAAGCTCGTCCTGACCGGCAACCCGCTCGTTCCCGGAGCGCACCGGGTGACCGGCTTCCCGCCGTTCCCGGGCGCACGGTCCATCAGGTCGCTGCGCCGGCCCGCACCGGCCCAGCCGCAGCCCCCCGACGTCGGCCCGGACGATCCCTGCGCCGTGCTGTACACCACCGGCAGCACCGGTCCGGCCAAGCCGTCGCTGTATCTGCACCGCACCTTCTGCCAGGTGTTCCGCAACGCCCACCACAGCTGGGGTTGGGACGAGGAGCAGGACGTGCCGGTGGACTTCGCGGTCTTTCCGGCCTTCATGTTCATCCCCATCAGCGCCGGCGGCACCGTGGTGGTGCCACCGATCGACTTCGCCCGGCAGGGACCGGCCCAGGTCAACGCCGCGGCCCTGATCCAGGTCATCAACGACTGCAAGGTCACATCGTTCTTCGCCGCGCCGGTTCTCATCGAGCATGTGGCCCGGGAGGCGTTGGCCCGCCATCTCACGCTGCCGTCGCTGAAACGGGTCATCGGTGCGGGAGCGCCGATCACCGGAACGGTCGAAGCAATGTTGAGTGCGGTGATCGACCCCGACGGTGAACTGGCCGCGAACTACGGGGCGACCGAGGCGATGCCGTCGACGGAGATGAGCAGTCGTGAACACCTGGACGGTCTGTGGCAGCTGACACAGCAGGGTGCCGGCATCTGCGTGGGGCATCCGCTGCCGAGGGTGGAACTGAAGATCATCGACATCGTGGACGGCCCCATCGCCGGCGTCGACGACACGGTGGAGCCCCCACCGGGGCGCATCGGTGAAATCCTGGTGCGCGGGGGGCATGTGAGTCCCGAGTACTACCTCGACCCGGAGAGCACCCGGAAGAACAAGGTGCCCGACCCGACCGGGGACTGGCATCGCTTCGGCGACACCGGTTATCTCGACGACGCCGGTCGGCTCTGGGTCTGCGGCCGGGTGTCGCAGCGGGTCCGGGCGCCGGGCGGTGACGTGTTCCCGCTGCAAATCGAGCCGATCTTCGACGCGCACCCGCAGGTGCGCCGAAGCGCGGTGGTGGGCGTGCCGGCGGCGGATGGCGGCGAGCGCGTGGTGCTCTGTGTGGAGGCCGAGCCCGGCGTGGGAAAGGGCGAGCTCCCCGGCCTGCGGGCCGAGCTGCTGGCCCGGGCCGCGGAGTCGGAGACGGCGTCGGTGATCGAGACGGTGCTGTTCGCGGGACGGCTCCCGGTGGATCCCCGGCACAACTCCAAGATCGAGCGTCCGAAGCTCGCCCGGTGGGCCGCTCGGCAGTTGCGGTAAGGGTTCCCCCGCCGCCCGCGCCCGCCCCCCGCCGAGCAGACGCAAATTCGCACGAATTTCACCGTTTGCGTGCACGTTTGCGACTGCTCGGCGCGGTGCGGGATCACGGCGGGATTAATCAGTGGGGTTTGTCGGTTGTACCCCGTACCATAGAAAATCCAGCCGAAGCCATCGGTTGGGATGCGAGGGGCTGAAGGGTTTCGACTTCGCGCATCGAATCAAGGGAAGCGTGCCGGTGCAGGCAAGAGACCACCGTAAGCGTCATTGCAACCAATTAAGCGCCGATTCCAATCAGCGCGACTACGCCCTCGCTGCCTAAGCGACGGTGTGTCTGTCAGACCGGGAGCGCCCTCGGCCCGGACCCTGGCATCAGCTAGAGGGACAAACCGCTAAGTCCGGTCGCGGGATCTAGCGGGACATCAAACAGCGACTGGGATCGTCATCCTGACTTGTTCGCGGGAGCGGGAGATCCAAGTAGAGGCATAGCGAACTGCGCACGGAGAAGTCTTGAGGGAATGCCGTAGGACCCGGGTTCGATTCCCGGCAGCTCCACAAGAAACAGGCCAGGCCGAAAGGCCTGGCCTGTTTTGTTTCTTGTCAACACTCTCGTCAACATTGGGTTAGCGGGACGGCTTTGTACCGGCGCCGGCCGGTGAGTAGTGATCGTCAGCAGCCTCAAGAACCTTCGGCACGATTGAACGTCATTCGGCGCCCGGTCGACTAGGGATGAAGGTCACCGCCCGGGTTCGGGGAGCCGAAGTGGCGCGTTATGTGATGAGTGAGACAATGTAGCCAACTTTCGTTTGCCGGTGAGGGGAGTGGGGCATGTCGGTGACGGGGTGTGGCGCGCGGATTGCCGCGGCGGTGTTTGTTGCAGGATTGTCGGTCGCTGGTCCGTACGTCACCGGTGTCGCGGTGGCCGAGACCGGCGAGGATGACGCCTCATCGGCTTCGGCGAACGCCGATCCGGCCGGTGCGTCCCCGTCGGCAGGCCCGGGCCGCGGTCGGGGCGATGCCCGGCCGTCGCGCTCGGCGGCGGGTACTTCGCCGGTGTCTGCGTCGGCATCCCAGCGCGTCCGGGTACCGGGTCCGGCGGCGGACGGGACTCGGGCCGGTTCCAACGGCGGTCAGCGATCCGGCGAATCGATCCTGCGACGGCTTCCGGCGGCGGCGTCCGGCCGGGCACCGGGCCCTGCTGCGGCGCGGGCGGAACGCTCAGCGACCGTACCGATCACCGACCCGGGACCGTCTCGGGAGGCGCCCGTCCTGCCGGCGGCGGTCGCCGCCACTGTCGTTCCCCGGGTAGCGGCGGTTGCCGACGTGCAGGGAGCCGAGGTCGACCGGTGCGAGAACTGTTGGGCCTTCGGCTATTCCGGCGGTGGCGGGGGGCGCGAGATACCGGGGGGTTTTCTGGTTCCGGCTCGGCCCGTTGAGGTCGTGGGTTTCTCCGTTACCCGGGTGATCGACCGGGTCGGTAACTGGTTGTCGACGCTGCCGGCTAATCCGGTCACCGACCTCCTGTCCGGCGGGTTGTGGTTGCTGCGCCGCGCGATCTCCCCGGTCGGCGCCGGGGTGGGGCTGTGGGGTTCGGCGGGCTGCGTGGCGACCAAGGACTGCACCGGGCAGGATCTGGACGGGGCGGATCTTCACGGTCAAGACCTCGCGGCGGTGAATTTCGCCGGCGCCTCGCTGCGCAGGGCGGATCTGGGTGATGCTCGGCTGACCGTTGCCAATCTCAGTGATGCCGACCTTGGTGGGGCAACCCTGGCGAGGGCCTCGTTGAGTGGGGCCACTCTGCTGGCGGCGGATCTCACCGGCGCCTCGCTGGCCGGCGCGTCTTTGCCCAATGCCGATCTCGGCGGCGTGAACCTGACCGATGCGGACCTCTCGTGGGCGAATCTGATCGGAGCCAATATCGCCGGTGCGACGCTGACCGGGGCGATCTGGCGGGACACCACCTGCCCGGACGGATCCACCTCCGGTGCTGGCTGCTCCAGCCTGCCCGCCAGCGAGAACAAGCCTGGATTGATCTCCTCGGACTGGTTGGAAATCGTCAAGAGAACTGGCGAGCCCCTCGGCGATGAACCCGTCATGGTCACCGTGGTCATGACGACCACGCTGGGCGTCCCGGACAGTACGAGCGTCCGGATCGTCGACGACCACCCCAACCAGATCGGCAGCTCGCTCACGGCCGGCAACAAGGTTCCCATTCCCAACGAAGACGGTGACGTCTGGATCAATTACAACAACAAGTTCGCGCCGCTGACCTGGGACGCCTGGGTCGCATCGACCGAAAAGAACATGTCTGTCATCGAGGTGAAGGTCACCGACGGTGGGGGCGGGTACCTACCCGGCTCGGACGCGACAGTCCGATTTGAGGGCGGACTCGCGGCGGGGGGAAAGGCCGCGACCGGCCGTGTTGTGCTGGCGCCCGTTCCGTCCGAAGACCCCTTGTCAGAGCAGCTGTACCGGGTCGAGCGCATTGAGATCACCGATCCCGGAAGCGGATATGTCGATGCGCCGACAGTGGTGATCGACGGACCTTGGGGGCCATTCGGGGGGCCCACGGCAAAGGCGCGTGTCGCGGCGCCTGCACCCGTCCCGTTGATCCTGGTTGCCACTCTGATGCTCGAGGGTGACTTCACTCCCAGCTCCGCGGTCGGCACGCTCGGGTCCCAGGTGATGGTGAAGCTCCGGGCCGCCGGGAAAGAGCTGGAGAACACCAAGGTCTATGTCAGCGATGTGGCTAATGGCGATTTCGCGGCGTTGAACGACGCCAGCGAGCGGATTAAGAAGGCAGTCGCCGTCACCTCGGGGGAAGTCGCGATAGAGGTGGTCAGGCGGATCGCCATGTGGTTTGCGTCGGTAGGCGACCCCGACGATCCCGTAGGTGTCGGCGTCCTCGGACTGATCCCGCTAGACGGTTCTTTCCTCGACTCCTTTGCTGTTGATCTCCGGGAGGAAGCTGGGCTCGACGGGCAGTTCATGCGATCCTCGACATCACGTCAGTCGGTTGGGGTCATCGCAGATGGCAAAGTGACCAGCGTCAAGGTCGATTCTGGCGGTTACGGATACGACCCCACTAATCCGCCGCGCGTGACATTCGAGGGCGGACTCGCAGATGGCGGTGTGGCCGCGACCGGCCGTGCCATTCTGGCGCCTGCCCCGTCTCCAGACCCGGACAGCGACGAATTGGGGTACTCCGTCGTCGGTGTCGAAATCACCAGTCCTGGTGAGGGTTACACCTCGGCGCCGAAAGTGGTCATCGATGTCGAGCCCCTTTCACAGGGAGCCACCGCAACAGCGTCGATATCCGCGCCAACCTCGCTCTGGGACTTCGATCTCGCGACGCGCTTCGGGTTTTTGGTCCCGCCGTCCTACACCGACCTTGCTTTTTTGCAGAGGGGGGGTATTCCCCAGGGGTGGGAGACCACCTACGCCGGTGACTACGCGGATAACAAATGGGCCGAGTGGAAGGTCGAGACTCTGGGCTGGCCGCGGATCAACTGGTGATCACGGCCTCGTGGTGAACTTTTCGGCGATATAGGCGATATCGGCGAATGCCCCGTCGCGTCAGCAGGCTGACGCGACGCCGTAACTTCTCTTTCAGATTCGTCACTGTGGTCTGACTAAGACGGTTGCGCGTGCCCGCCACTGGTGCATCCGGCGCCCGCAGAATGGCAACGCCGGTCATTGAGATCGAGCGCACGCACGTGCACTTCGGACTACAGACAATGTGCGAGGGCGGGGGCCAGGCGAACGTGACCATCCTCGAACTGCATTACTGATTGCCGTGATTGACCTCATGGCAACGCAGCGAGGCGAATAAGTCATGCGCCGCACCGAAAAGTGTTGTTACGCCGTCAACAACTGTCACGTGTCCCCAGTTGGTTTCGCGTCGTCCGGACCAGCATTTCCCCAGTTCACGGCATTCTCGCGAGCAGGACCGATTCCCGGCAGCTCCACAAGAAACAGGCCAGGCCGAAAGGCCTGGCCTGTTTTGTTTCCCGTCGACGGTCCCTCTACATCCATCGCGCCGCCGGCATCGCTGTGCAGGCGGACCCGGGCCGTCCGCCGTATGTGGGGCTACGGGGGCGACATCCTCGGGACGATTTCTTGGACAGCGGCTCGCGCCGTCCGTCCCACGCCGACGAGAGTCGCAGATCCCGGTCCCGTCCAGTCGCCGTAGCCGAGAAGGTGCAGGGCTGGCTCCTTGACTGCCCGGGTGCCGTCGACAGCGATCGTGCCATCGGCCTCTCGCAGGTGCATCGGTCGCAGGTGTGCGAGGGCTGGGCGGAACCCGGTGGCCCACACGACGACGTCTGCGTGTTGCCGGCGCCCAGGCCAGTAGACCCCGTCGGCGTACAACCCCTCGAACATGGGGACTGCGTGAAGAGCGCCGCGTTC
>SYAB01000248.1 GCA_005787665.1 Actinomycetota bacterium | reverse complement strand
TCAAGGGCGAGGTGATCAAGACGGTGCCGGAGGCTCAGATCGTCGAGACGCTCATCGAGGAGGCCCTGCGACTGGCCGAGGGGATGAAGGACGACGACGACTCGACCGCAAGTGCGGGCGGTTCGCCGGTGGTCACCGTAAGCTGAGAGGGCACCCCACCCGCGGGCCGCGCCCGCAGAAGGAACACCCATGTCGGCTCCATCGCTGTCCCGCTCGGTGGGCGGGCAGCGGGTCTCGGTGGTGCGCGACCCCGTGGCAGTGGCCCGGGTACTCGACGACGATCCGGTGGGCGGATGCATGGTCGCGGCTCGGGTCGCCGATCACGGCGTCGAACCCGCGGCCATGGGCGGCGAGCTGTGGACCCGGTCGTCGGTGGCGGATTCGCTCTGTTTCGCGGGCGCGAATCTCATTCCGCTGCGCGGCAACCCGACCGATATCGGAGCCTTCGCCGACCGGGCGCTGAGCACGGCGCGGCGGTGCTCGTCGGTGGTCGGTCATGCCGACCTGGTGCTGCCGATGTGGGACCGACTCCAGCACGGCTGGGGCCCGGCCCGCGACGTCCGGGATCGTCAGCCGCTGATGGCGCTGCCGGCCCGGCCGCGCTGTGCGACCGATCCGGGCGTGCGCCGGGTGCGGGTCGAGGAACTTGATGCCTATCTGGTCGCCGCGGTGGACATGTTCATCGGCGAGGTCGGGGTGGACCCGCGGGCTGGCGACGGCGGGCGGGGTTATCGGCGCCGGGTGGCCGGCCTGATTGCCGCGGGCCGGGCATTCGCCCGCTTCGAGCAGGGCCGGGTGGTCTTCAAGGCCGAGATCGGCTCGCAGTCTCCCGCCGTCGGTCAGATCCAGGGTGTCTGGGTCCATCCGGAATGGCGCGGGCACGGTCTGGGCACCGCGGGGACCGCATCGGTGGCGGCGGCCGTGATGGCGACGCGGCGGATCGCCAGCCTCTACGTCAACGGATATAACACGGTGGCCCGGGCCGCCTACGCCCGGGTGGGTTTCCAGCAAGTCGGCACGTTCGCGACCGTCCTGCTCGACTGATCCGCCCCGACTCGACTGATCCACCGTCGCGACACCGCGGTGCGCCTGCGCGGCAACGCGATCACGAGGCAATAACATTTGCCTCAATGGCAACTTTGGCAACAAAAGTCACAGCCGTCACAGCGGCGCTGGTGGTCGGTTCGGCGCTTGCGGCCTGTACCCCCCGGCCGGACGGCCCGGCGCCGGCCGCCGAGCGATTCTTCGCCGCACTGGGACGCGGCGACACGGGCGCCGCCGCGCAGCTCAGCGACCGCCCCTCCGACGCGCACGCGGCACTCAATGAGGCCTGGAACGGACTTCAGGCCAGCCACCTCCAGGCCCAGATCCTCGGTTCCCGCTTCACCGAGGACACCGGCAGCGTGGACTACCGATTCACCTGGGAGTTGCCCAAAGAGCGCGTCTGGACCTACGACGGCGTGCTGAACCTGGTACGCGACGAGGGCAGGTGGATGGTGCGCTGGACCGCGAGCGCCCTGCACCCCAAACTCGGCGAGAACCAGAGCGTCGAACTGCGCGCCGACTCTCCACGGCGGGCCTCGGTCAACGAACTCAGCGGCACCGAGGTGCTCGTCCCGGGCAGCCTGTACCGCTACCAACTCGACGCCTCCCGGGCGGAGGGTCGGCTGATGGCCACGGCGCGGGTTGTCGTCGACGCGCTGCGGCCCTTCGACGACACCTTGCACCCGCAGCGGCTCGCCGAACAGGCCAGCTCCGCCGACGGGCCGCTGGACCTGATCACGCTGCGGCCCTCCGACCACGACAAGGTCGCGGGGATTCTGGACGCACTGCCCGGAGTGGTGGTGACCCCGCAAGCCGAAATGCTGCCCACCGACGAGACGTTCGCGCCGGCGATCGTCAACGAGGTCAAGAAGACGGTGCTGGACGATCTGGACGGGGAGCCGGGCTGGCGGGTGGTCAGCATCGACCGGAACAGCGCCGATGTCGAGGTGCTCACCGAGACCGCGCCCAAACCGGCGCCATCGGTGTCGCTCACCCTGGACCGCCTGGTCCAGAACGCCGCCCAGCATGCGGTGGACAGCCAGTGGCGCAAAGCCATGCTGGTGGTGATGAAGCCCTCCACCGGAGAGATCGTCGCGGTGGCGCAGAACGGGGCAGCCGACGCCGATGGGCCGGCCGCCACCACGGGTCTCTACCCACCGGGTTCGACGTTCAAGATCGTCACCGCCGGAGCCGCGATGGGCCGCGAGATGGCCACCCCGAACACCCTGCTGGGCTGCCCGGGGGAGATGGAGATCGGGCACCGGGTGGTCCCGAACTACAACAAGTTCGACCTCGGGGTGGTCCCGATGGCCAAGGCGTTCGCCAACTCGTGCAACACCACCTTCGCCGAGCTGGCCAGCCGGATGCCGCCCACCGCGCTGACCGTCGCGGCCGCCCAGTACGGGATCGGCCCGGACTACACCATCGAGGGCCTGACCACGGTGACCGGTACGGTACCGCCGACGGTCGACCTCGCCGAACGCACCGAGGACGGTTTCGGCCAGGGCAAGGTCCTGGTCACTCCGTTCGGGATGGCACTGGCCGCGGCCACGGTCGCCGCCGGCCGAACCCCGACCCCGCATCTGATCGCGGGCAGCCAGACCCTCGAGACCGGTGTCCATCCGCCGGCCGATCCTGCAGTCCTCGACGGGCTGCGCTCGATGATGCGCCTGGTGGTGACCAACGGCACCGGCAAGGAGATCGACGGGCTCGGCGAGGTGTACGGCAAGACCGGAGAGGCGGAGTTCCAGGGCGGTTCACACGCCTGGTTCACCGGTTACCGGGGCGACCTGGCGTTCGCCGCACTGATCGTCGGCGGGGGAAGCTCCACCTATGCGGTGCGGATGGTGCGCAGCATGCTTGAGGAACTGCCGCCGGCGTTCCTGGCCTGAGACCTCACCCGGCGACGATCTCGGTGCCGCGCACCGTGACGGCCCGCGGTCGCAGCGGCTCGGTCGCAGGTCCCCGCAGCACCTCGCCGTCAAGTCCGAACGAACTGCTGTGACAGGGGCAGACCGCCGCGCCGTCGGTGACGCGCGGCAGCGCGCAACCGGCGTGGGTGCAGCGGGCGATGAAGCCCTTGAAGACTCCCGGGCTGGGCTGGGTGATCAGCGTGCCCTCGACGATCGTGCCGCCGCCGACGGGGACCTCGGCCACCGCGACCATCCGCTGGCCCGGGGTGGGGGGGCCGGCGGCCGGTGCGTCGCCGGGCCGGGCGCACCCGGCAAGCGGAAGGGCGGCGGCCCCGAGCAGGACGTTGCGGCGACAGAACTCGGGCATCGGAGCCAGCGTAGTTGAGCCGGCGGGCAGGCGCTGCACCAGCGGGGTAAGTTGGAAAGGCCATGAACGACATCGAAAACAGGGTCGAAGGGGCGCCCGCGCTGCGGGTGTCCGACGCCGACCGCAGCGGTACGTTGCGCCGGTTGCACAATGCCGTCGCACTCGGACTGATCGATATCGGTGAGTTCGAGGAACGTTCGGTGCAGGTGTCCCTGGCCCGCCGGCCCGCCGACCTCGAGTCGTTGGTGCAGGACCTTCCCGGACCCGGCGCCATCGCCACCTCGGCGGCCGACCGGCTGGAGTTGAGGGGCTGGTTGGGCTCGCTGAGCCGGGCCGGCGAGTGGACGGTGCCGACCCGACTGGCCCTGGTCCGCCGGGTGGGTTCGGTGGACCTCGACCTCACCAACGCCCGTTTCGCCGGACCGGTCGTGGTCATCGAACTCGACCTGGTCCGCGGTTCGCTGGACATCCGGCTGCCCGAGGGCGCCAGCGCCTCGATCGACGACATCGTCGTCTACGGCGGCAGCGCGCGCGACCGGCGCAAGAGCCCGCCCGCGGAGGGACGTCCGCATGTGGTTCTGACCGGTCGGGTGGTGCTGGGCTCGGTCACCGTCCGCGGCCCCCGGTCCAAGCGAACGCTGCTGCGCAAGCGGTAGGGAAGGGGACCACCTCGATGCGCAGCGCCCTCCGTGCCGGAGTGGTCTCGCCGACCCGTCCGGTACCCAGATCCATCGAGCGCCCGGAGTATGTGGGCCGTGACGCCGTCGCCGAGGGCAGTGAGCCGTGGGTCCAGACCCCAGAGGTCATCGAGAAGATGCGCGTCGCCGGCCGTATCGCCGCCGGTGCGCTGGCCGAGGCGGGCAAGGCGGTCGCACCCGGTGTCAGCACCGACGAGCTGGACCGGATCGCCCACGACTACATGATCGACCACGGGGCCTACCCGTCGACGCTGGGCTACAAGGGCTTTCCGAAGTCCTGCTGCACCTCGCTCAACGAGATCATCTGCCACGGCATCCCGGACTCCACGGTGGTGGCCGACGGCGACATCGTCAACTGCGACGTCACCATCTACCTGGGCGGCGGGCACGGCGACACCAACGCCACCTTCCTGGCCGGGGACGTCAGCGAGGAGCACCGTCTGCTGGTGCAGCGCACCGAAGAGGCCACCATGCGCGCCATCAAGGCGGTCAAGCCGGGACGGGCACTGTCGGTGGTGGGCCGGGTCATCGAGTCCTACGCACACCGGTTCGGCTACAGCGTCGTACGCGACTTCACCGGCCACGGGATCGGAACGACCTTTCACAACGGACTGGTGGTCCTGCACTACGACCGCCCGGAGGTGGAGACCGTTCTGGAGCCGGGCATGACCTTCACCATCGAGCCGATGATCACCCTCGGCACCCTGGACTACGAGATCTGGGACGACGGCTGGACGGTGGCCACCTCCGACGGCAAGTGGACGGCGCAGTTCGAGCACACCATCGTGGTGACCGAGGATGGTGCCGAGATCCTGACGTTGCCGTGAATCGGCTCGCCATCTCCCCGCGAGCAGACACGAAAGTCCGCGACACGCCGAGGATTTCGGGACGTCGGCGTCTGCTCGGCGGTCGGGAGTGAGCGGGGCACTGCTGGTGGCCGGCACCACGTCCGACGCCGGAAAGTCGATGGTGGTTGCCGGACTGTGCCGCCTCCTGGCGCGCAAAGGGATTCGCGTTGCGCCGTTCAAGGCGCAGAACATGAGCAACAACTCCGTGGTGACGGTCGATGGCGGTGAGATCGGCCGGGCGCAGGCGATGCAGGCCCGCGCTGCCGGGTTGGCGCCCAGCGTGCGATTCAATCCGGTGCTGCTCAAGCCGGGCAGCGACCGAACCTCGCAACTGGTGGTGCGCGGCCGGCCGGTGGGCCACGTCGGTGCGCGCGACTACATCGCCCACCGCGACCGGCTGGCGGGCGTGGTCGCGGAGGACCTGGCCGCGCTGCGCGCCGAATTCGACGTCGTCCTGTGCGAAGGTGCCGGTTCGCCGGCCGAGATCAACCTGCGGGCAACGGATCTGGCCAACATGGGACTGGCCCGGGCGGCAGACCTGCCCGTCGTGGTGGTCGGCGATATCGACCGGGGCGGTCTGCTGGCCCATCTGTTCGGCACCGTCGCGGTGCTCTGCCCCCGCGATCAGGAACTGGTCGCCGGATTCATCGTGAACAAGTTCCGCGGCGACCCGGCCCTGTTGGCGCCCGGCCTCGACCAACTGTCCGCGCTCACCGGCCGGCCGACCTACGGCGTGCTGCCCTACAGCGACGACCTGTGGCTGGATGCCGAGGACTCGCTGTCGGCGGCGTCCGGCGAGACGGTCGGCACGCCGGGTCCACCGCACGGCACGCAGTGGTTGCGCGTGGCGGCGGTGCGGCTGCCGCGGATTTCCAACTCCACCGACGTCGAGGCGCTGGCATGCGAACCCGGGGTCCGGGTGCGGTGGGCGGGTGCCCCGGCCGACCTGGCCGACGCCGACATCGTCGTCATCCCGGGCAGCAAGGCCACCGTGGCAGACCTGGGCTGGCTGCGTGAGCGCGGACTGGCCGAGGCGATCGGGGCGCATGCGGGCCGTGGCGGTGTCGTGCTCGGCATCTGCGGCGGGTTCCAGATGTTGTGCCGGCGCATCGACGACCCCGTCGAGAGCGGGCAGGGCACCGTCGCCGGGCTCGGCCTGCTCGATATCGACATCGCGTTCGCCGCCGACAAGACGCTGCGACGCTGGGAGGACTCACTTCAGGGTTACGAGATCCGGCACGGGCAGGTCATCCGGTCCAGCGAGGATGTCTGGTTCGAGGTGGACGGGTCGGCGCAGGGCTACCGCCGGGGCGCGGTTTTCGGGACGCACTGGCACGGACTGCTGGACAACGACGACGTTCGCCGCACCTGGCTCACCGATGCCGCCGCAGCGGCCGGCCGACCGGGGTTCCGGGTCGCGGCCGACGTCAGCGTCGCGGCCCGGCGGGACGCTCAACTCGACCTGATGGCCGACCTGTTGACCGCCCATCTCGATATCGACGCCGTCCTGGCACTGCTGGACGGCCCCGCGCCGGTCGCGCCGGTGATCACCAGCGCGGTCGGTGGCCTAACCTGAGTGCCATGGGGCGTGCGGCGCTGGCGGGGGTACTGGCCTCGACCGCGATACTGCTGTCGGGATGCGGCCATACCGTCGTGGGCACGGCGACCTGGCCCGGGGCGGTTCTGCAACGCGCGTTGCTGGGGGAGTCCGACTTCCCGGCCGGGGTGCAATACGGTCGCATCATCGAGCTGCCTGGCCAGCCGGACGGTGCCGACACACCGGGTTCGATGCTGTCCCGGCCGGAGGGCTGTTCCAACGCGCTGACCAACGTGATCCAGCAGTCCGCCGAGCGCGGGCCGGGAAGCGCCGCCAAGTATTCGGTGTCCTACGACGGCGCCCGAATCGCGATGACGCTGCTGTCGTGGAACCTCGATCTGGACGCTCTGCAGGCGGCGGCCGGCCGCTGCGCCAACTTCGAGGCATTCTTCGACCCGGACTCCCCGGGCATCCCCATCACCACCTCCGAGCTTCCCGGCCTGGAATCCGGAGCGCTGGCCTACCAGCAGACCATGAACCTCAGTGACTCCCCGAGCAGCGTGTACATGGCCTTCCAGAATGTCGGCGCCCGGGCAGTGTTCGGAGTGGCCTTCCCCGGGGAGAATCCCCGTGTCGCGGCGAAAGCGACTCTGCCGCAGACATTCCTGGACGTGTTCGCCGCCCAGGTGGCCAAACTGCGGGCTTCCTGAGTTCTGACTGAGAGTGCGGCCGGATCGCGGTCGCGCCCACCGCCGGGCGACGTAACGTAGGCAGATGCCAGCGACGCTCATGACGGTCGACGGGTTCCCGGTCCCGGTGAGCGTCACCGGACCGGACCGCGGTCCCTATGTCGTGCTGCTGGCCGCGGCGCAGCATGCACCGGCCGCCTACACCACTCTGTGCGAGCGATTGCACACCGCATCGGTGCGCACCGTCGTCATCGGGGCCGATCCGCGGCTGCACCCCAAAGCGGTGGTCGCGATCCTCGACGCCCTCGACGTGCCGTGGGCAATCCTCGTCGGTGACCGGGACGGTGCGGAACTCGCCTGGGAACTCGCCGCCGGCCGGCCAGATCGATTCACCGGTCTGGTGGTCGTGGACCGCGGCCACCCTCGTATTCCCGACCCGCACGGAGAGGTGCGCGATCCGGACTGCCCGCCGGTCGAGATCAACACCACCGCGCTGTTCACCAGCCCACCCGCGCGCGCGGCGGCCAAGGCGAGCCAGCGGTTCGTCTACAGCGACTACCGGCTGGTCGAGTTCATCGCGCGGCGCAACGCGGCCATGGCCACGGCACAGCTGGCCGCGGAGATCGTGCTGCGCACCAGTAGCTGGTGACCCTCAGGGCACGTTCAGCTCGCCGCCGAGTTCCACCTGACGTACCGGACCGGTGAACCACTTCTTGACCGACAGATGCCAGTAGACGAACAGCAGCATCAGCGTGCCGCCCACCAGCAGCGGGGTGTAGTTGACGAACTTCCACTCGAAGCTGGGATCCCACGGCATCCCGCCCAGCGAGGTCGGGAACATCGCGACGACCGAGGTCACGAGGATCTCGGCCAGTGCGAGCGGGGCGATCCAGCGATAGTGCCCGCGAAGGTTCCAGGTGCCCACCGGAAAGGAGTCGCCGGCTTTCCAGCGGTAGTAGATCGGCACGGCGAAACACAGGTACAGCCCCACCACCCCGATCGACACCACGGCGAAGAACGCCACCGGGACCGGGGCACCGTTGATATCCACCTCGACCAGGGCCGGCAGGGTGATCAGTGCGGCGATCGCCGCGGTGATCATCACGGCATTGGCCGGAACTTTCCGTGCGCTCAGCGCCGACCACAGCTGATGGCCGGGCACGGCGCGATCCCGGCTGAAGGCGAACAGCATCCGCGATGCGCTGGTCTGGCAGGCGGTGGTGCAGAACAGCTGTCCGGCGGTGGAGATCAGCAATACCAGCCCGGCCCACGGCGAGCTCAGGGCCTGGTTGAAGATCGCCGCGACCGCGCCGCCGGCGGCCGAGACCTCATCGGAGTCCTGCACCGCGAACAGGAACGACAACAGCAGGATCCAGCCGCCGATCGCGGAGTAGAAGATCGATCGCCAGATCCCCTTTGCGGCGGCGTTGGCGGCGCTCTTGGTCTCCTCGGAAAGATGAGCGGAAGCGTCGTAGCCGGTGATCGTGTACTGGGTCAGGATCGCCGAGATCGGCAGCACGAACAGCAGCCAGCCCCATCCCGAGGTGGACCCGCCGAACATGCCGCTGTTGTTGATGGTCTTGGCGAAGACGTCGGAGAAGCTGGCGTGGCGTTCGGGGACCAGGAACAGGATCGCGATGACGGCGGCGGCGCCGGCCACATGCCACCACACCGAGATGTTGTTGATGACGGCCAGCAGGTGGCTGGAGAAGATGTTGATGACGGCCACTGCCACCAGGATGACCAGGAACATGACGAAGACACGCTGCAGGCTGTAGCCGGCCAGCCAGCTCTCGCTCATGGTCCCCAGGGTCAGGTCCAGGAAGGTGGCGCTGCTGTAGGCCACCGACGCCAGGATCGCGACCAGACCGATCAGGTTGAGCCAGCCGGTGTAGTAGCCGGCCTTCGGCCCGCCGAGTTTGGCTGCCCACCAATAGATTCCGCCGGAGGTCGGGAACGCCGACACCAACTCCGACAGGGATAGCCCGATCAGCAGGATGAACACCGACAGGATCGGCCAGCCCCAGGCGATGGCCGCCGGGCCGCCGTTGTTCCAGCCCAGGCCGAAGGAGGAGAAGCAGCCCGCCAGGATGGAGATGATCGAGAAGGAGATCGCGAAGTTGGAGAAGCCGGACCAGGAACGTTGCAGTTCCTGGGTGTAGCCCAGCCGGGCAAGGTGCAGTTCGTCCTCGTCGAGAAGTTCATGACCCTCTGGCACGGCGGGCTCCTTCTTGTCAGGCAGTGCTGAAACGATATGCGTTCTATTGGTCTGGTGTCCTACCTTTCGGGTGTCGTTCGTGTAAACCTTGATCTGCCACGATCCCGAGTCGAGGAGCGCCCATGACCTCTGAGAGTGCCGGCCGCCGCCGCGGGCTGTTGACTCCCGGCGAGTTGGACCGGCTGATGGCCGCCGGTGAGGTCGACACCGTGATCGTCGCCTTCGCCGATATGCAGGGCCGGCTGACCGGCAAGCGGGTGGCGGCCCGGCTGTTCGCCGAGGAAGTGGCCGCGCACGGTGCCGAGTGCTGCAACTACCTGCTGGCGGTGGACGTCGATATGAACACCGTCGAGGGTTACGCGATGTCGGGCTGGGAGACCGGCTACGGCGACATGGTGATGCGTCCGGACATGCGGACGCTGCGGCTGATCCCGTGGCTGCCCGGCACCGCCCTGGTGATGGCGGATCTTTTCCGGACCGGCGACGGGTCTGCGGTCCCCGCGGCGCCGCGCACCATCCTGCGCACCCAACTCGACCGGCTCGCCGAGCGCGGGTTGTCCGCCTTCGTCGGCACCGAACTGGAATTCATGGTGTTCGAGGACACCTACCGCGAGGCGTGGGCGACCGGCTACCGCGATCTACGCAAGGCCAGTGACTACAACATCGACTACGCCATCCACGCCTCGACGAGGATGGAACCGTTGCTGCGCGACATCCGGTTGGGGATGGACGGTGCCGGAATGTACTGCGAGGGCGTCAAGGGTGAGTGCAACTCCGGCCAGCAGGAGATCGCGTTCCGCTATGACGATGCGCTGGTGACATGCGACAACCACACGATCTACAAGAACGGTGCCAAGGAGATCGCCGACCGGCACGGCAAGAGCCTGACCTTCATGGCGAAGTTCGACGAGCGCGAGGGCAACAGCTGCCATGTTCATCTCTCGCTGCGCCGGAGCGACGGTGCCGCGGTTTTCGCCGACGACGCCGAGCCGCTCGGCATGTCGGCGATGTTCCGCAGTTTCCTCGCCGGACAGCTGGCGACGCTGCGGGAGATGTCGTTGTGGTACGCCCCGAACATCAACTCCTACAAGCGATTCGCCGAAGGCAGCTTCGCCCCGACGGCGGTCGCCTGGGGGGTGGACAATCGCACCTGTGCACTGCGGGTGGTCGGGCATGGGCACTCGATGCGGTTGGAGTGCCGGGCGCCCGGGGGTGACGTCAACCAGTATCTTGCGGTCGCCGCGCTGATCGCTGGCGGGCTGCACGGGGTCGACCGTGGTCTGGAACTGCCCGACCCGGTCACCGGTAATGCCTACGCCGGCGGCGCCGAGCGGTTGCCGACCACGCTGCAGGAGGCAGCCGAACTGTTCGACGGATCCGTAGTCGCTCGTGCGGCGTTCGGCGACGAGGTGGTCGAGCCCTACCTCAACAACGCGCGGGTGGAGATCGCGGCATTCAACGCCGCGGTCACCGACTGGGAGAGGGTGCGCGGATTTGAGCGGCTCTGATTCCCCGTCGCCTTCCCCCGCGAGCAGACACCAAAGGTCCACTCCGCGCGGCGTGTCGGAACCCTTTACGTCTGCTCGCGGGGAGGGGCGGGTAGTGATCGGGCTGAGCACCTACCGCCAGCGGGCCCGCAGCGGGGTGTGGGACACCCAGGCCTGCTTCCTGCCCGCGGTCTACGTCGACGGGGTGACCCTGGCCGGCGGGGTCGCCACCCTGCTGCCGCCCCAACCGGTCGACGCAGGGATCGCCGAGCGGGTTCTGGACGGCCTCGACGGCCTGATCATC
>SYAB01000247.1 GCA_005787665.1 Actinomycetota bacterium | reverse complement strand
TGGTCGACGTCGAGCAGGGTGCCCTGGGAACCCTCCAGCAGAACGGTCTGGCCGGCCTGCAGGGCGTTGCCCAGCAGCAACCGGGTGTCGGCGACACGATGGGCGAAACCCTGTGCCTGGACCAACAACGCCTCGGTGATCTCGACCGGATCCAAGGCCTTGCGGTTGTAGATCTTGACCAGCACCTGGTTCTTGAACTCCAGCGCGGCCGAGATCTTGGCCTCGAGCAGCCCGGGGTCCAGGACATCGGCGACCCGGATGCCGATCCTGGCGATCTTGTCCTGGTAGCAGGGCCCGATACCGCGGCCGGTCGTGCCGATCTTCTTGTTGCCGAGGTAGCGCTCGGTGACCTTGTCGATGGCCACGTGGTAGGGCATCAACAGGTGGGCGTCGGCGGAGATCAGCAGCCGCGAGGTGTCGATCCCGCGCTCCTCGAGTCCGTGCAACTCCGTGAGCAGCACTCCCGGGTCGACGACGACACCGTTGCCGATGACGTTGGTGACCCCGGGGGTGAGGATTCCCGACGGGATCAGGTGCAGCGCGAAGTTCTCCCCGGACGGCAGGACCACGGTGTGCCCGGCGTTGTTGCCGCCCTGGTAGCGCACCACCCATTGCACCCTGCCGCCGAGTAGATCGGTGGCCTTCCCTTTGCCCTCGTCGCCCCACTGGGCGCCGATGAGCACGATTGCCGGCATGGTTGTTCTCCCGCCTACGAGCTGAGGGCATCGTGCCTGCTGCCGCGACGATCTTAGAGCTTCCCGGCCCGAACCCGTCGCACCTGCGATCATCCGGGGCTCACGCATAGAGGCGGGTCACCCGCACCCGTCCCGCATGATGGGCTTGCGAGACTGGTCATCCGCCCGCTCACCACGCCGTCAAGGAGTTCCATTGCCCGCCGCAGAGATCGCCGTGCTGCGGTTCGGTAATCGTCGGATGCCCAGGGAACTCCGCTCCCTCGACGCCCACGACATCGACGGCCCGGCCGCGGTCGAGGCCGCACTTCGCGGCGCGACCAGAGTCGCGGTGCTCGGCGCCGATGCGGATCTGGCGCTGGTGCTCACCCAGATGCTGCGCGTCGATCGACTCGATATCGAGGTGGCCCACCTGCGGGGCCGACTCGACGCGCGGCGGGCGCTCTCGGCGCCCGCACGACGGGTGCCGCTGGTGCGCGACGACTCCGGCACCGCTTTGGTCGGTTCGGCGTTGTGGCTCCCCCCCGCCGACAGCGACGCGATCCACGGCGAGGCCGTGGTGGATGACACGGTGCTCTTCGACGGGGATGTCGCGGCCGTGCGAATCGAGCCGACGACGAGCCTGCCGGGCCTGCGGGCGGCCGTGCTGCGGGGACCACGCCGGCGTTGGGTCAGCGGCCGGGCCGCACAGCTGGGCGCCACCGGCGCACGGGTCGTCCGGGACGGGGTGACCGGAGACCGCGAGGTGAAACGGTCGACGTTCTACCGGCACACCACCGGGTGGCTGCGAGTGGGATGAACGGGACGGAACACCACCCGGGTGCCATTGCGGGGCACCAGCACCGGCGCCGCACGCCAGGGCGGACTCTCCGGGCGCTCGTTGACCGGTTCGAGATCCGCGGCGCGCAGCACGGTGTGCAGGACGGTGAGCAGTTCGCACATCGCGAAGGCGGCGCCGATACAGCGTTTCACCCCGCCCCCGAACGGAATCCACGCATGCGGGGCCGGCTTGGCGCCCAGGAAACGCTCTGGACGGAACTCGTCGGGATCGGGGTAGCTGGCCGGGTCGCGGTTGACCGCGTCGAGTAGCAGGACGATCCGGGTGCCCGGATCCAGGGTGTATTCGCCGAGCCGGTACTCCCCCGCAGTCATCCGACCGGTGATGGGGGCGGGCGGCCACAGCCGCAGCGTCTCGTTGATCACCGCCTCGGTGTAGGCGCTCTCGCCGCAGCGGGCCTCGGCGCGTACCCGCGCCAACGCGTCGGGGTGGTGGAGCAGCAGATCCACCACCCAGGCCAGCGTGGTGGCTGTGGTCTCGTGGCCGGCCAAGACGAGGGTGACGAGGTCATCCCGGATCTCCTTGTCGGACAGCCCTTCTCCGTCCTCCCCGCGTGCATCGACCAGCATCCCCAGGACCCCCGCATCGCGCCCCGGGTCGGCGCGCCGAGCGGCGATCAGCGCCAGCAGAACAGCATCGACGCGCTCCTTGGTCGAGCGCAGCCGGCCCCAGGTCCGCAGCGCCCCCAGCCGCCGCGCGGCATAACGCACCGGGGTCTCCTCCGAGATCGCCAACACCAGCAGGTCGTCGAACGGCTCGCCGATCCGGGCGACCTCGGCGCGATCCTGCGCCCCGAACATCACCCGGACGATCACGTCGAGCGTCAGTTCGCGGGCCGCCTCCAGCATCCGCATCGGTCGGCCCACCGGCCACTGGCTCATGGCGGCCCGGGTCGCGGCCTCGATGACGGGCACATAGGCCGCCAGCGCGGTGCCGTGCAGCGGCGGTGTCAGCAACCGCCGCCGGCGCAGGTGCTCGGGCTCCTCCTGGACGAACATCGAGCGCGAGCCGTAGATGGCGGCAGCCGGACCCACCCCTTCGCCGCCGAGCAGCACGTCGGGCTTGGCGGTGAACACCTGCCGCACCAGGGCGGGGTCCGCGACGGCGACGACGGGTCCGTAGCCGAGCACCGGAAGTGCCACCACCGGACCGAACCGGCGGACGAGCCCACCCACCAGCTGCTGGCCGCCCAACCCGTAGGCGGCGGCGTAGAGGCCCCCGAAGAGCGGGGAGAACGGCCGGGGCGCCGGGAGGGCCGGTGGACGCATGACGAAACGATGCCACATGTCGGTACCGTCTGGGGGTGAGCGTTCGCCCCCTGCACCAGTCGGTGCGCCCCAGTCCGGTGTTCCTGGCCCTCGTCGCATTGACCGCGCTGGGCGGGACGCTGGCGTGGCTGTCCGCCCAGGCGGTGCGACCGATGTCCTACCTCGGGGTGTTCGTGTTCGTGATCGGCGGCTGGCTGGTCTCGCTCTGCCTGCACGAGTTCGGCCACGCCTACACCGCATGGCGCTACGGCGACCACGACGCCGCGGCTCGGGGCTACCTGACGCTCAACCCGCTGAAATACTCCCACCCCCTGCTCTCGCTGGGGCTGCCGCTGCTGTTCATCGCCCTCGGCGGCATCGGCCTGCCCGGCGGGGCGGTGTACCTGCGGACCGGGTTCATGACCCCCCGGCAGCGCAGTGTGGTCAGCCTGGCCGGGCCGCTGGCGAACCTGGTGTTAGCGGTGCTGCTGCTGGGTGCGACCCGGTTGTTCTACGACCCCGATCATTCGGTGTTCTGGGCGGGGGTGGCATTCCTGGGCTTCCTGCAGGTGACCGCGCTGGTGCTGAACCTGCTGCCGATCCCCGGCCTGGACGGTTACGCCGCCCTCGAACCCCACCTGAGCCCGGCCACCCAGCGCGCCCTGGAGCCGGCCAAGCAGTACGGCTTCCTGATCTTGCTGGTGGTGCTGATCGCGCCGGGGTTGAACCGGTGGTTCTTCTCAGCGGTGTTCTGGCTGTTCGATCTGTCCGGCGTACCAACCGGCCTGGTGGGTCTCGGCAGCGAGCTCACCCGGTTCTGGTCGGCTTGGGTCTGACCGCCCGCGCGGTCCGCGACATGCAGTACGGCAGCGGACCCCCCTCACCGCTGCCGTACTGACCACGACGCTATCGGCGCCGGAGCCACGCCGCTAGGGACTTTGGTACCCATCGACAGGGTCGCCGGGCAACTGGGATCATCACTGCCATGGGAGCGGGACACAGCCACGGGACCGCCGACACGCGCATCGGCCGGATGGTCGCCGCATCGGCCATCCTGGGCACCTTCTTCGTCATCGAACTGACCACCGCGCTGGCGATCGGCTCGCTGGCCCTGTTGGCCGACGCCAGCCACATGCTGACCGACCTGGTGGCGATGTTCATGGGTCTGACCGCGTTGCTGCTGGCCCGCCGCGGATCGACGTCGCCGGCCCGCACCTACGGCTGGCATCGCGCCGAAGTCTTCACCGCTGTCGCCAACGCCGTCCTGCTCCTCGGCGTGGCCGTGTTCATCCTCTACGAGGCCATTGAGCGGCTGGGCGAGAAGCCGGAGATTCCCGGCGTGCCGATGATCGTGGTGGCCCTGGCCGGATTGGCGGCCAACATCGCGGTGGTCGCGCTGCTGCGATCACAGGCCGAGAGCAGCCTGGCGGTCAAGGGTGCCTACATGGAGGTGCTGGCCGACGCGGTCAGCAGCGTCGGCGTGCTGATCGCCGGGATCGTCACGGTGACGACGCACTGGCCCTATGCCGACACCGTGGTGGCCGTCCTGGTCGCGCTCTGGGTGCTGCCCCGGGCGGTCGCTCTGGCCCGGGCTGCGCTGCGCATCCTCTCGGAGTCCTCACCCAGCCATATCGACGTCGACGAGTTGCGCCGCGCATTGGCGGCGGTCGACGGGGTGACCGAGGTGCACGATCTGCACGTGTGGACGCTGGCGCCGGGCAAGGACATGGTGACCGCACACCTGACCAGTGACGGGATCTCCCCCGGGGTACTCGCCGACGCGCGGGCGGTGCTGGCTGCCAGGGGGCTCGATCACGCCACCGTTCAGGTGGAGCCGCCGGGGGCCTCCGAGGACTGCCCGGTGAACAGCGACGTCTAACTCAGGCCCAGCTCCGCGCGGGCGGCCGGGTCGCAGTCATCGAGCAGGTCGCGACAGCGTTCGAACTCGGCGGTCTCCCCGATCGCATCGGCGGCGTGCGCCAGCGCCGCCACGCAGCGCAGGAATCCGCGGTTGGGCTCGTGGTGGTAGGGCACCGGACCAAAGCCCTTCCAGCCGTTGCGGCGCAACTGATCCAGACCACGGTGGTATCCGGTGCGGGCATAGGCGTAGGCGGTGATCGCCTTGTCGGCCTCCAGCGCCTCCTCCGCAAGCTGGGCCCAGGCCACCGAGGCCGCGGGATGGGCGGCGGCGACGATGGCGGGATTCTCGCCGGCCGCGAGGTCCGCCTCCGCCTCGATGTCACCGGGCAGCAGCACCGGCGGGGGTCCCAGCAGATCACCGAACGAGGTCATGGGTGCCTATTGTGCCGGTGCCCCCCGGGTCGTCGACGGCCGGTGGTCGGACACACCCGATAAGGTCTTGCGCAGACGCTCGCGACGACAGCAGACGTCATTACCGGGAGGGACGACCAACCAGCCATGTCGAACCCGTCCGAAGACGGCGCCGAGACCGACGGCACCGGCGGCATCGTGCCGGAGGTGGACAGCGATCCGGCTACCGAGGCGATCGAGGTCACCGTCGAATCCGATTCCGGGGAGCCCGAAACCGGTGGAAGGCGTTACACCGCGCCAGGATTCGACGCCGGCTCGACCCAGATCATCGACAAGCTGCCCGATGACGAGACCGAGGTCATCGATACCCCCACCCAGGCTTTCGCGTCAACTCCGCGGATCCGCGCCGTGGCCCCACAGTCGATCCCGCCCCGTTCGGCGGGGCGCCCGCGCTGGCTGATCCCGGCCTTGACCGTGCTCGCGGCGGTGGTGGTCGCGGCGGTCGTGGGTGGGGTGCTGGTATTCCGGGCCAACACGGCCAAGGCGTCGCAGCAGAACAAGGTCCGCTCGACCATCGAGACCTTCGACAGCGCGGTGCAACGGGGCGATCTGGCCACGCTGCGCAGCGTCACCTGCGGGCAGACCCTCGACAACTACGCCAAGTACGACGACAAGTCCTGGGCCGAGGCGGCGACCAGGATCCTGGCGGCCCAGCAGTATCCGGTGATCGCCAGCATCGACCAGGTCGTCGTCAACGGCGATCACGCCGAGGCCAACGTCACCTCCTACATGGCGTTCGACCCCTCGACCACGTCGACGCGCAGCTTCGACCTGAAGTTCCTCGACGATCAGTGGAAGATCTGCCAGTCGTCCTGAATCGACTCTGCGCCGATGGACCCCGTCAGGTGGCCGAGACGCTCCGGCCCGCGCTGCGTAGGTCGTTGCAGGCCTCGATCACGCGTTCGGTCATCCCGGCTTCGGCCTTCTTGAGGTAGCTGCGCGGGTCGTAGACCTTCTTGGTGCCCACCTCGCCGACGATCTTCAGCACGCCGTCGTAGTTGGCGAACATATGCCCCGCCAGCGGCCGGGTGAAG
>SYAB01000246.1 GCA_005787665.1 Actinomycetota bacterium | reverse complement strand
GGCAACAACAAATCCGTCGACGAGCTCAGCGCTGCGGTCGATGCCGGCGTCGGCTATGTGGTGGTGGACTCGATGATCGAGATCGACCGCCTCAACGCGGTCGCCGCCCGCGCCGGGGTGGTGCAGAACGTGATGGTGCGGGTGACCGTCGGTGTGGAGGCCCACACCCACGAGTACCTCGCCACCGCGCCCGAGGAGCAGACGTTCGGCCTCTCCCTTGCCGCCGGTGATGCGATGGTGGCCGTGCGGCGGGTATTCGCCGCCGAGAACCTGCGACTCGTCGGCCTGCACAGCCACATCGGTTCGCAGATCTTCGACGTCGCCGGTTTCGAGTTGGCCGCGCGGCGCGTCATCGGTCTGCTGCGCGATATCGTCGCCGAGTTCGGCGTGGCCAAGACCGCCCAGATCGGCACCGTCGACCTCGGTGGCGGTCTGGGAATTTCCTATGTGCCCCAGGATGATCCGCCTCCGGTCGCGGACCTGGCGGCGAAGTTGACCGCGATCGTCGCGGTCGAGTCGGCCGCGGTCGGGCTGCCCGCACCGCGGCTGGTCGTCGAACCGGGCCGGGCGATCGCCGGGCCGGGCACCATCACTCTCTACGAGGTCGGCACCGTCAAGGACGTCGCGATCAGCCACGGCGCGCACCGCCGCTACATCAGCGTCGACGGCGGGATGAGTGACAACATCCGAACCTCCCTGTACGGCGCCGAGTACGACGTTCGGCTGGTGTCGCGTTCCAGCGACGCGGCGCCGACGCTGGCCCGTATCGTCGGCAAGCACTGCGAGAGCGGCGACATCGTCGTGCGCGACGCGTGGGTTCCCGACGACACCGGCCCCGGCGATCTGCTCGGGGTGGCGGCCACCGGCGCGTACTGCTACTCGATGTCGAGCCGGTACAACCTGATCGGCCGGCCGGCGGTGGTCGCGGTGCGGGAGGGTCGGGCGCATTTGGTGCTGCGCCGCGAGACCGTCGATGATCTTCTCAGTCTGGAGGTGCGGTGAAGGTGTCTGAAGCGAGTAGCGGAGGCGGATCGCCCATGGTGCAGGACGAGAAGCCCATCGGAGTGGCGGTGCTCGGCCTGGGCAATGTCGGTCGTGAGGTGGTGCGGATCATCGAGCAGAGCGCCGATGATCTGGCCGCCCGCATCGGCGCTCCGCTGCAACTGCGCGGTGTGGCGGTCCGGCGGGTGGCGGGCGATCGCGGAGTGCCGGTCGCGATGCTGACCGACAACGTCGAGGATCTGGTCACCCGCGAGGACGTCGACATCGTCGTGGAGTTGATGGGCCCCGTGGAACCCGCCCGCAAGGCCATTCTCACCGCGCTCGAGCACGGCAAGTCCGTGGTCACTGCCAACAAGGCGTTGCTGGCCCAGTCCACCGGCGAGTTGGCCGAGGCCGCCGAACGCGCCCACGTGGACCTCTACTTCGAGGCTGCGGTGGCCGGCGCGATCCCGGTGATCCGGCCGCTGACCCAGTCGCTGGCCGGCGACACCGTGGTGCGGGTCGCGGGCATCGTCAACGGCACCACCAACTACATCCTCTCCGAAATGGACTCCACCGGCGCCGACTACGCCGCGGCATTGGCCGACGCCAGCGCCCTGGGCTACGCCGAGGCAGACCCCACCGCCGACGTGGAGGGCTACGACGCCGCGGCCAAGGCCGCGATCCTGGCCTCCATCGCCTTCCACACCCGGGTCACCGCCGACGACGTCTACCGCGAGGGCATCACCGCGGTCAGCCCCGCCGACTTCGACGCGGCCCGCGCTCTGGGATGCACCATCAAGCTGCTGGCCATCTGCGAGCGCATCACCCCCGAGGGTCAGCAGCGGGTCTCGGCCCGCGTCTACCCGGCCCTGGTGCCGCTGGACCACCCGCTGGCCTCGGTCAGCGGCGCGTTCAACGCGGTGGTGGTGGAGGCCGAGGCGGCCGGGCGGCTGATGTTCTACGGCCAGGGCGCGGGCGGCAACCCGACCGCGTCGGCGGTGATGGGTGACCTGGTGATGGCCGCTCGAAACCGGGTGCAGGGCGGCCGCGGCCCGCGCGAGTCCAAGTACGCCCAGCTGCCGATCGCGCCGGTCGGCGTCATCCCGACCCGCTACTACGTGAGCATGACCGTCAAGGACCGGCCGGGCGTGTTGGCCGCGGTGGCAACCGAATTCGGCAAGCGCGAGGTCAGTATCGCGGAGTTGCGCCAGGAGGGCCTCGTCGGCGCGGACGCCCGCATCGTGGTGGTGACCCACCGCGCGACCGACGCGGCGCTGTCGGACACTGTCGCCGCTCTGGCCGGGCTGGACGTCGTCGCCAGTGTGGACAGCGTGCTGCGTCTGGAGGGCACCAGCGAATGAGCGCGACGGCGGTGCACACCCCCTGGCCCGGGTTGATCGAGGCCTACCGCGATCGCCTCCCGGCGGCCGCCGGCTGGACACCGGTGACGCTGTTGGAGGGCGGCACCCCGCTGGTGTCGGCCCCCCGGCTCTCGGAGCGAACCGGGTGTCGGGTCTATCTCAAGGTCGAGGGACTCAACCCCACCGGTTCGTTCAAGGACCGGGGTATGACGATGGCGGTCACCGAGGCGGTGGCCAGGGGACAGCGGGCGGTGTTGTGCGCCTCGACCGGGAACACCTCGGCGTCGGCCGCGGCCTACGCCGCG
>SYAB01000245.1 GCA_005787665.1 Actinomycetota bacterium | reverse complement strand
GCGATGACCCGCAACGGCGGCAATATGGCCGATCCCGGCTCGGTGGCCTACCTGTTCTCCCGCAAGGGTGTGGTGCTGCTGGAGAAGAACGGGCTGGCCGAGGATGACGTGCTGCTGGCGGTCCTGGAGGCCGGTGCCGAGGAGGTCAACGACCTCGGTGACAGCTTCGAGATCATCTGCGAGCCCACCGACCTGGTGGCCGTGCGCACCGCGCTGCGGGACGCCGGGATCGACTACGACTCCGCCGACGCCAGCTTCCAGCCCTCGGTCACCGTGCCGGTCGACCTCGACGGCGCCCGCAAGGTCCTCAAGCTGGTCGACGCCCTCGAGGACAGCGACGACGTCCAGGACGTCTACACCAACGTCGACATCCCCGACGACGTCGCGGCCCTGCTCGACGAGGAGTAGCCGGATCGGGTGCCGCAATCGCGGTTGCCGCCGATAATGCTTCGATGACGGCCGCAGAGAGCACCCACGACAGCGCCAAGTTACGCCCCCGCCACGTCACCATGATCACCCTCGGCGGGATCATCGGGGCAAGCCTGTTCGTCGGATCCGGCAACGTGGTCCGTTCGGTCGGGCCGGCCGCGGTGCTGAGCTATCTGATCGGCGGACTGCTGGTGTTCCTCGCCATGCGGATGCTCGGCGAGATGGCGGCCGCCCGGCCGGTGGTCGGCTCGTTCATGGAGTACGCCCGCGAGGGCCTGGGGGACTGGGCGGCCTACATCGTCGGCTGGCTGTACTGGTACTTCTGGGTCGGCGTCATCGCATTCGAGGCGGTGGTGGGCGGAGCCATCCTCAACGGCTGGTTCCCGGGTATGCCGAGTTGGCTGTTCTCCGTGCTGTTGCTGCTGCTGTTCACCGCGACCAACCTCGTGTCGCTGCGGTCATTCGGTGAGGTCGAGTTCTGGTTGGCCAGCGTCAAAGTGCTTGCCATTGTGGCCTTTCTGCTCATCGGCACCCTCTACGCCTTCGGGCTCTGGCCGAATGCGCGCTTCTCGGTCCCGAACCTGTGGCAGCACGGCGGATTCGCTCCGCATGGCATCTGGCCGGTCATCGCCGGCGTCGCACTGGTGATCTTCTCCTACTTCGGCACCGAGATCGCCGTGATGGCCGCCGCGGAGTCCGTCGACCCGGCCAAGGGCGTCCGCCAGGCCACCAGCACGGTGATCTGGCGGATCCTGCTGTTCTTCGTCGGCGGCGTGTTGGTCATCGTGACCGTCGTGCCGTGGAATCAGTTGCCGAACCCCAAGGAGATCGCGCCGTTCGCCTACATCTTCCAACTGTTCGGCCTGCCCGGCGCGAAGGTGTTCATGACCGCGGTCATCCTCACCGCCGTGTGCTCGGTGCTGAATTCGGGGCTGTACTCGGCGGCCCGCATGTTCGCCGCGCTCGCCGACGACGGGTTCGCCCCCGGCCTCGTCGCCAAGCGCGCCCGCGGTGTCCCCTTCGTGGCCGTCCTGGCATCCACCGTGGGTGGCTATGCCGCCGTCGCCGTCAACTACCTGGCTCCCGCGACCGGCATCTTCGACTTCATCATGAACTCCGCGGGCCTGGTGGCGTTGTTCGTGTACGCATTCATCGCCATGACCCAGATGCGACTACGCAACCGGATGACCGCACAGGACGAGGCCGCGCTCAAGCTGAGGATGTGGCTGCACCCGTGGCTGGCGATCCTGGTGATCGCATCGGTGATCGGTGTCGTCGTGGTGATGCTGTTCGACGCAGTCGGCCGGGTCCAGGTGTGGACCAGCCTGATCTCAGTGGCGGTCCTCGTCCTCTGCTGGCCGCTGGCCAAGCGCTCGGTGGCCAAGCGCACCGGACATTTCGAGGACATCGTCGAGGATCTCGACTACGGCGGTCACTGAGCCGTCACCCCGGTGTGTCAGTGCACCGAAATGTCGGCCGCGCCCGTTAAGCTATCGAACAACTGTTCGCAAGCGAAAGGCTGTCCGTGCGGGTGATGGGAGTCGACCCCGGCCTGACCCGGTGCGGCCTGTCGGTGATCGAGGGCCGGGGTGGCCGGCAGGTCATCGCGCTGGATGTCGACGTGGTGCGCACCCCGGCGACAGAGCCGCTGGCCCGGCGGTTGCTGACCATCAGTGACGCCGTCGAACACTGGATGGACACCCACCTGCCGGATGTCATCGCGATCGAGCGGGTGTTCTCCAATCAGAACGCCAACACCGCGATGGGTACCGCACAGGCCGGCGGGGTGATCGCCCTGGCCGCCGCCCGTCGCGAGATCGACGTGTATTTTCACACCCCCAGCGAGGTCAAGGCCGCGGTCACCGGCAACGGCCGTGCCGACAAGGCGCAGGTCACCGCGATGGTCACCAAAATCCTTGCACTGCAGCAGAAGCCGACGCCCGCCGACGCCGCCGACGCGCTGGCGCTGGCCATCTGTCACTGCTGGCGTGCGCCGATGATCGCCCGGATGGCCAAGGCGGAGGCCCTGGCAGCCGAACAGCGCCGCGCCTACCGGGCCAAACTCGGGGCGGCCCCCGGTCGGATGTCGCGGAGCGCGACGTGATCGCCGCGGTGCGCGGAGAGGTGCTGGAGATCGCCCTCGACCACGCGGTGGTGGAGGCCGCCGGCGTCGGTTACAAGGTGATGGCCACCCCGGCGACACTGGCCACCCTGCGGCGGGGTTCGGAGACCCGCCTGATCACCGCGATGATCGTGCGCGAGGACTCGATGACGCTCTACGGATTCGCCGACGGCGAGGCCCGCGACCTCTTCCAGACCCTGCTCGGGGTGTCCGGAGTCGGGCCCAAGATCGCGCTGGCCACCCTGGCCGTCTACGACTCCACCGCACTGCGCCAGGCACTCGCCGACGGCGACGTGGCCGCGCTCACCCGGGTGCCCGGTATCGGTAAGCGCGGTGCCGAGCGCATGGTGCTGGAACTGCGCGACAAGATCGGTGCGCTGCCCAACGGGTCCGGGGTGGCCGCCGCCGAGGGGCACGGCGTCCGCGCCCCCGTCGTGGAAGCTCTTGTCGGGCTTGGCTTTCCGCTCAAGCAGGCCGAGGAGGCCTGCGACAAGGTACTGGCCGCCGAGCCTGAATCGACCACCGCGAGCGCGTTGCGGTCCGCGCTGTCGCTGCTCGGGAAGACCAGATGAGCCGGTTCGACGCGGAATACGAAGGAACCGAGGCCGACGATCGGGAGGTCTCCGCAGCACTGACGGTGGGGGAGGGCGATATCGACGCCAGCCTGCGGCCGCGGTCGCTGGGTGAGTTCATCGGCCAGCCGCGAGTACGCGAGCAGTTGCAACTGGTCATCGAAGGGGCCAAGAACCGCGGCGGAACTCCCGATCACATCCTGCTCTCCGGGCCGCCCGGGCTGGGCAAGACCTCGCTGGCGATGATCATCGCCGCCGAACTGGGCTCCTCGCTGCGGGTCACCTCCGGGCCGGCGCTGGAGCGGGCGGGTGATCTCGCGGCGATGCTGTCCAATCTCGTCGAGGGCGACG
>SYAB01000028.1 GCA_005787665.1 Actinomycetota bacterium | reverse complement strand
CTTGCTTGATTCTTTTTAAATTATGTCCCAATCCGCTCCTCGACGTCGATGGTCAGCGGGAAGAAGTCGAAATGCTCCTTGGGCGCCTTGCTGGCGGTGGTCGCCGACAGCAGCATGGTCTCGTCATCGAGATAGGCGACCACCGCTCCGGCGGCCTGCTGGGCCAGCCTTCCGGTCTCGAAGCGGACGGTGCGGGTGCCGAAGCTCCCGTTGTCGATGGTGGCGGTTGACTCGAAGACGCCTTCGTCGGTTTCAGCGACAGACATGGTGTGTCCGTACGGCCTTTCTGGGGTTCATTGTTCAGTTTCGCGCCGCCGATGACTCGGAATGACCCGAGAGCGAGATGAACACCCAGAAGCGGCTACGGCCGTCGATCGAAGCGGCCGGCCTGCACTCACAGCCCGGCAGCCACTACCGAAGACCGCCCGGTTCGGGGAGCCTCGCCAGGGAGACGCGGGTGCAGGATGCGCGGATTGCGAAACCACACCCGAGGCACGAACCAGCGTCCGCGCCGTATGCGATGTTACACCGGGGGAACGGCCCCGCCGACGACGGCCCGTCGCTCAGCGGCGCAGGCCGAGCCGCTCGATCAGCGAACGGTAGCGCTGAACGTCGACCTGGGCGACGTACTTGAGCAGGCGGCGGCGGCGGCCCACCAGCAGCAGCAGTCCGCGCCGCGAGTGGTGGTCGTGCTTGTGCATCTTGAGGTGCTCGGTGAGGTCGGAGATCCGCTTGGTCAGCAGCGCGACCTGGGCCTCCGGCGATCCGGTGTCGGTTTCGTGCAGGCCGTAAGAGCCCAGAATTTCTTTTTTCTGCTCGGCGGTCAACGCCATGGAACCACTCCATCTGTTTCAGTGCCGCGAAGGAAAGCCGCGTGGGCCGCCGCGGACTGCAGCTCACGCCGGGGAGGATTCTATCAGCCCTGGGCCGCCAGGATCGCCCGCGCCTTGTCGGTGTCCCGGCCCATCGCGGTGATCAGTTCATCGGCCGAACCGAACTTCTTCTGGCCGCGCAGGCGTGCCACGAAGTCCACCGCGACATGTTGTCCGTACAGGTCGGCCTCGGTGTCCAGGACGAAAGCCTCGACCGTCCGGGTGCGGCCGGAGAAGGTGGGGTTGGTGCCCACCGAGACCGCGGAGCGATGCCGCTCGCCGGGCACCACCGTCCCGGTTCCCGGCCCGTGTCCCAGCACGGTGAACCAGGCGGCGTAGACGCCGTCGGCGGGGATGGCCGAGTGCATCGGCGGGGCGACGTTGGCGGTCGGATACCCCAGCCCGCGTCCCCTGCCGTCGCCGCGAACCACCACTCCCTCGACCCGGTGCGGGCGGCCGAGGGCCTCCGCGGCGGCGACCACGTCCCCGGCGTCGACGCAGGAGCGGATGTAGGTCGACGAGAACGTCACGGCCTCGCTGTGGTGCTGGTCGGCGACCAGCGACACCGCCTCCACCGCGAAGCCGAACCGCTCGCCGGCCTTACGCAGCGTGCCGACGTTGCCGGCGGCCTTCTTGCCGAAGGTGAAGTTCTCCCCCACCACCACCTCGACCACGTGCAGCCGCTCGACCAGGAGTTCGTGGACGTAGCGGTCGGGGGTGAGCTTCATGAAGTCAGCGGTGAACGGCATCACCAGGAAGACGTCGATGCCGAGTTCCTCGGCGAGTTCGGCACGGCGGGTCAGTGTGGTCAGCTGGGCGGGGTGGCTGCCGGGAAAGACCACTTCCATCGGGTGCGGGTCGAAGGTCATCAGCACCGTCGGCACGCCACGCGCCCGGCCCGCTTTGACCGCGCGGGCGATCAGTTCCTGGTGGCCGCGGTGCACACCGTCGAAGACCCCGATGGTGAGCACACAGCGGCCCCAGTCGGAGGGGATGTCGTCCTGCCCGCGCCAGCGCTGCACGCCCCTTAGCCTAATGGCTCGACGGCCACGCGATCAGTCCTGATCGGGCCACAACCCCGGCATCACAGTGTCGCCGGGCGGATCACGACGACCGACCTCGTGCGTTCACCGGAATCGCTGAGCAGCGCGATGACCAGACCATCCGGATTCGTTGCCGCGTAGACCCCGCCGATACCGGCGGCGGGCAGCGGCCGCCCGTGCCCGGCGTCCACGGCCTGTTCGGCGGTGATGTCCCGGCGCGGGAAGGCCAGCAGGCATGCCGCATCGAGGTCGTGACTCAGGACCGGGTGAGCCACCAGCGCGTCGAGCGTGCTCGCCTGCTCCAGCCCGAAGACGCCCACCCGGGTCCGCCGCAGCGCGGTGAGGTGGCCTCCGACGCCGAGCGCCGCACCGAGATCACGTGCCAATGCCCGGATGTAGGTGCCCGAACTGCAGTCCACCGCCACGTCCACATCGAGGAAGTCACCCTCGCGCCGGGTCTCTGACACCTCGAAGCGGTCGATCCGCACCGCCCGGGCAGCCAGTTCCACGGCCTGTCCCTCGCGGACGAGTTGATAGGCCCGCTTGCCGTCGACCTTGATGGCGCTGACCGCCGACGGCCGCTGCTGGATGTCCCCGCGAAGCGCGGTCATCGCGGTGTCGATCTGCTCGCCGGTCACCGCGGTGGCCGCGACGTCACGGACAACTTCGCCCTCGGCGTCGTCGGTGGTGGTGGTCCGACCCAGCCGGATGGTCGCCAG
>SYAB01000244.1 GCA_005787665.1 Actinomycetota bacterium | reverse complement strand
GGACCGGCCTCGGCCATGAATTCCAGGCGTTCGCCCCAGCGCATCCGCGCGCGGCCGCGGATGACGTATATGACGCTCTCGAGCGGACCATGATGATGGGCTCCGGTTTTCGCGTTCGCATGGATGGTCACCGTCCCCGCCCAGATTCGCTGCGCCCCCACCCTCGCCAGGTCGATGGCCACCGAGCGGTCCATTCCGGCCGTCATCTTCACCGTGTCGAGATCCAGGGCACCGGCCGGGATCACCCTGACGCCCGCGTGCTTCCAGTCTTCGGCCTCGGCCACCTCCGGCTCCTCTCTTTCCGCCGCACGTCAGGGGCTTCAGCGTAGAGCGGTAAGGCGGCGTTCGCATGGGGTTCGTTGCGCTACGGTGGGGCATGCCGATCACCCTGAAATCGTCGAGTCGTCGTGTCATGGCCTGCGCTGCAGCGGTATTGGCCGTCGCGGCGGTATCCGGCTGCGACTCCGTCCCGGCCGTCCAGGGCAATGCCGGACAGGCGGCCCGGCAGGTGACCGTGGTCGGCTCCGGCGAGGTACGGGGCGTCCCGGACACCCTGACCGCCGACGTCGAGATCGAGGTGGTGGCCCCCGACGTCACCGCCGCGATGAACCAGACCAGCGACCGCCAGCAGGCCGTGATCGACCAACTCCGGGCCCGGGGCATCGACGCCGAGGACATCAGCACCACGACGGTGAATCTGCAGCCCCAGTACGGCGAGAACTCGGTGATCACCGGGTACCGGGCGAGCAACTCCATTCAGGTCACCCTGCGGGAACTCGACGCGGCCTCCCAGACACTGGCCGCCATCGTCACCGCCGGCGGCAACGCCACCCGGATCAATTCGGTGCGCTACTCGATCGAGGACGACTCGGAACTCGTCAGCGACGCCCGCGCCCGCGCGGTCAACGATGCCAAGAACCGGGCCGAGCAGTATGCGAACCTGTCGGGTCTGTCGCTGGGCAAGGTGGTCTCGATCTCCGAACTGCCGGGTGGCGCATCGCCGCCACCGCCGGTTCCGATGCCCGCCCCGCAGGGTGCGATGGCCGCGGCGGTGCCCCTGCAGCCGGGCCAGCAGACGGTCGGCTTCTCGGTGACAGCGGTGTGGGAGTTGACCTGACCGGACAGGGTCAGGGGGCGTAAACCTTGGGGTCCAGCGTTCCGATGTAGGGCAGGTCACGGTAGCGCTCGGCGAAATCGAGGCCGTAGCCGACGACGAACTCATTGGGGATGTCGAATCCGACATAGGTGATGTCGACGTCGGCGCGCACCGCCTCCGGTTTGCGCAGCAACGTGCACACCCGCAGCGATTTCGGATGCCGGGTCGCGAGGTTGCGCAACAGCCACGACAGCGTCAGGCCGGAGTCGACGATATCTTCCACGATCAGCACGTCACGGTCGGCGATATCGCGGTCGAGGTCCTTGAGGATCCGCACCACCCCCGACGACGACGTCGACGACCCGTAGGAGCTGACCGCCATGAACTCCAGCTGGGTGGGCAGCGGTATGGCGCGCGCCAGATCGGTGACGAACATCACCGCACCCTTGAGAACGGTCACCAGCAACAGGTCGCGGCCGTTCAGCGAGTCGGCGTAGTCGCGTCCGACGTCGGCGCCCAACTCGGCGGTGCGGGTTCGAATCTGCTCTTCGGACAACAGGACCGACTCGATGTCCCCGGGGTACAGCTCGTGCGCCGCCACGCCCACAGCGTGCCATGCCGCCGCGGGCGAGGACAATCAGACCGGTTCGCGGCGCAGGACCAGTAATCCGCCGCGCCGCTCGGCGAACAGCCGCGTGTTGGGAACATCGCTGCCGACCGCGACACCGCCCTGGCCGCGCCACGCCGTCACCAGCGCGTCCACCGCCAGGATCTGACGCTCGCTCAGGCCGACCGCCCCCCCGCCCAACAACCAGAACCGGAGTACGCGGCGCCGCACCGCGGGCATCGCCCCGGCGATCTCCGCGACGGTGAGGTCCCTCCCCGTCCGCGCTGCCGCCAGATCCCGTTCCGCCAGCAGGTCCAGTGCCTCGACGTCCTCGCGCAGCGCCGCGGCGGTGCGGGCCAGCGCCTCGGCAACACCGCCGCCCAGCACCTCCTCCAGGAGGGGGAGCACCTCGGTCCGCAGTCGCACCCGGGTGTACCGCGGGTCGGCGTTGTGCGGGTCGACCCAGACGGGTAGGCCCAGTTCAGCGCAGGCGGCGTGGGTGGCGCTGCGGCGGGTGGCCAGCAGCGGGCGATACCAGGGGGGGTCACTCGGCCGCATCCCGGCGATCGACCGGGCGCCGGACCCGCGGCCGAGTCCGAGCAGCACCGTCTCGGCCTGATCGTCGAGGGTGTGGGCGAGCAGTACCGGGGCGTCGCCGCGGGCGGTCGACAGGGCCGCGTAACGAGCGGCGCGGGCCGCGGCTTCCCGGCCGCCGGCGGTTCCCACCTTGACCCGCAACACGTGCGCCGCGGTACAGCCGAGATCCAGCGCCACACCCCGGGCTCGGCGCGCGACGACCTCGGAGTCCGGTTGCAGGCCGTGGTCGACGATCAGGGCGGTCGTGGGTCGGACCGTCACCGCGGCGGCGGTCAGCGCCAGCGAGTCGGGACCGCCAGACAAAGCCACACACCAGGACGGCGCCTCGCGCAGCGGTCCCGCCCCGAAACCGGCCAGCGTCGTGCGCAGCCCGGCTAGAGCACCCGGTCGATCCACCGCTGGGGCTCTTCGATCTCGTCGAGCAGGGGAAGGGTGTCCGGGCCCGACCACACCGTGTTGAAGCGCGCCATCCCCACTCTGCCCACCACATGGTCGACGAAAGCCCGACCCCGGGTGTACTGGCTCAGTTTGGCGTCCACCCCGAGTAGTGCACGCAGAATTCGTTGCAGCGGCGGCTGCCGGTCACGGCGGCGCTGGTCGAAACGGCGGCGGATGAGCTCGACCGAGGGAACGACCGCGGGCCCCACGGCATCCATCACGAAATCGGCGTGACCCTCCAGGAGGGTGCCGAGCACCAACAGCCGGTCGAGCGCCGCGCGCTGCGGTTCGGACTGCACCGCGCGCAGCAGTCCTACGACGCCGGCCGGCTCGGAGGGGGCGCGGCGGGACCTGACGAAATCGGCCAGCCGGCCGATCACCTGCCCGATATCCCCGTCACCCTCGGCGGTCAACAGCGCCAGCGACTGCGACATGTGGCCGGCCAGCCAGGGATTGGCCCCGAACTGGACCCGGTGGGTCACCTCGTGCAGGCACACCCAGAGCCGGAAGTCCTTCGGCGGCAACCGAAGCTGTCGCTCGACGCCGACGACGTTCGGGTAGACCAGAAGCAGGGCTCCCTGCGCATCGGCACGCCCGGAGGCGAACGGATCGTATTGGCCCAGGATGCCCGAGGAGATGAACGCCAGGACCGCGCCGGTCTGGGCGCCGGCGATCCGGCCGGTGACCGGATTGCCCGGGGTGCCGGTTCCCCCCGTCATCACCCGCATCGAGTCGGACGCCGATCGGATCCACTGTCCACGGTCGACGATCACGGCCTCGGCAACAGGGTGTGCGCCGGACAGTCCGGTGACCTCGCGCACGGGCGCTTCGGCGTCCCGGGCGGCGCGCGCCAGCTCCTCGATGGCCTGCCGGCGGGTGTAGTCGGTGACCGGCGGGCCCGGGCGGGCGAGACGGGTGCCGACGGCCCCGGCGAATTCCCAGTCAACCGCGCGACCCAGGTTCGGCTCGGGTTGACTCACGCCGGCGCGGACCGAATCACGATCCGCAGCCGCAGGTTCGCAGAATCCCGGCCAGCGCGTCGAGCGCGGTACGACCCTCCATGCCGGCGTTGTTGGAGATGAAGGCGAATGTCAGCACCCGGCCGCTGCGGTCGGTGACGATTCCGGCCAACGAGTTGATCTTGGTCAGCGAACCGGTCTTGGCGCGCAGCCAGCCGGCCGAGGACTTCTTCGGGTCCGGGTCGTAGAACCGATCCGACAGCGTGCCGCTGCCGCCGGCCACCGGCAGCATGTCCACCATCGGACGTAAGGCCGGTTGGTCCGGTCCGGCGGCGGCGTTGACCACCTCGTCGAGGGTCTTGGCAGTGAGCAGGTTAGCCACCGACAGGCCGCTGGAATCCACCAGGGAGGCTCCAGTCATGTCGATATTGGCCGTGGCGAGCCGGCTCATCACCGCATCGACCGCGCCGGCGAAACTGGCCGGGCGCCCAGTCGCCCTGGCCACTTCGCGTCCGATGGTCTCAGCCATCACGTTGTCCGAGGCGGTCATCATCTGACGCACACGTTCCAGCATCGGCGCGGATTGCACCGAGGCCAGCTGGCGGCCTTCGGCCGGGCCCGGCGCGAAGGCGACCTTGACCGGGTCGAGCCCGAGCGCGGCCGCCAGTGCGCGGCCGGCATCCAGTGCGGGCGTCGGCGAGCGCCGCGACTCCAGGGTCGTCGGTTGGATGCGTCCGGCGTCGAGCATCACCGACTGGATCGGGGAGATGTCACCACCGGCGATGTCAGCGGGATCCCAACCGGGCGCCATGTCGGGACCGGAGAACAACGAGTTGTCCACCAGCACCGCCGTCGGGGTGACCCCGCTCTTCCTGATCTGGTCCGCCAGGTCGGAGATCCGCGCCGCACCCCGGTACCAGGACTCCTCTCCGGGCGGAGCCGCCGAGAGCACCGGGTCGCCGCCGCCGACGAGGACGACGACTCCGGGCATCCGGGTCTGATCAGCCGCCTGCACCGTCGTGGTGACCCGGGCGTTCCGGTCCAGGGTGAGCAGAGCCGCGGCCGCGGTGAGGATCTTGTTGGTCGATGCGGGCTGCATCGGAACGTTCGCCCGCTGTTCCCAGATCTGGGCACCGGTATGGGCGTCGGTGATCCGGCCACTGAGATTGCCCAGGTTCGGGTTGGCCACGGCGGCGGCCAGTGCCGCGGTCAGCCCGGCCGTGGTGGGCACCGCCGCGGTGTCAGCCACCGGGACGAGTGCCGGCTTGGAGGCCGCCGGCGGTCGCGGCGGCGGGACCGAGGCGTTGCTCCTGCCCCCGGAACCGAGTAGTGCCGCTGCCGCCACGACGGCGGTGACCAGCGCGATCACCGCCACGGCGAGCACCACGTGACCGCGGTGCCGGGGTTTCCCAAGCATGGCTCTCCTACAGGTTTCCGTCTCATTGTGCCCAACGATGCGGCGGCGACGCGAATCCCTCGTTAGGGTGTCTTGCGCGTCGCCAGTGGGCGACCCGACAGCGAGAAGGAGTCGCGCGGTGGAGTTCGACGTCACGATCGAGATCCCGAAAGGCCAGCGCAACAAATACGAGGTCGACCACAAGACGGGCCGGCTCAGGCTGGATCGCTACCTGTACACCCCCATGGGGTATCCCGCGGACTACGGCTACATCGAGGACACCCTGGGCGAGGATGGCGACCCGTTGGACGCCCTGGTCATGCTGCCGGAGTCGGTGCATCCCGGGGTCATCGTCGAAGCCCGGCCGGTCGCCATGTTCCGGATGGTCGACGACGCCGGCGGCGACGACAAGGTGATCTGCGTACCGGCCGGCGATCCACGGTGGGACCACATCAACGACCTCGACGATGTGCCGGGCTTCGAACTCGAGGCCATCAAGCACTTCTTCGTGCACTACAAGGACCTCGAACCGGGTAAGTACGTCGAAGCCGCCAACTTCGTCGGCCGCGCCGAGGCCGAAGCCGAAGTGGAGCGCTCCCGTGCCCGCTTCGCGGCCGAAGGCCCCGAAGAGCACTGACGGGTCCTCCCGGGGCCAGCCTTTGTTTTCCTGGCTGTAACGCGGGGTAACCCGGGTGTGGCTTGGGTTTTGGATGATCGCGGGGTGTTGCTGCACCAGGGGATAGGACTCGAGGCTTTCAACGAGCTTCCGACGCGCAGGGCCGTGCACGCACTCTACGAGTGCTGTAACAGCGTGACCATGGCCGGGGATTTGGCAAACGGCCGGCCGTACCGCACCCGCGACGCATTGTTCCGCAGGGCCGACGCACTGCTGTTCGCGCTGACGGAGGCGGCGATCGACGACATTCTGCAGGCCTACCCGCACGTCGGCAGCCGCCCCGGCAGCGAACGGTCACACGCTGAGCAGTGCGCGCTGTGGGATGCCCGTCCCGGCGTCATGCAGTTGCTGGACAGTTCGGCCCGGAGCTACGCGGAGAACTTCGGATTCGCGTTCGTGATGCATGTCGGTGCCGACCCCTCGGTATCGGCGGTGATCGCAGCGATCGCGGACCGGATGCACAACGACAACGAGACCGAACGCAAGGTGCTGCGCAACGAACTGGCCCGGATCAACCGCAGCAGGCTCGAGCGGATGCTCGGCCCCGAGGGCGGCTACGACAACTGGGCCTGAGCGGCGCGGCCACGACAACTGGGCCTGAGCGGCCCAGTTTCAGTTCGAGTCTCTGATCCGTGTCTTGACCAGGCTCGCCACCATGGTCAGGAACAGGGTCAGCACGATCACCGCCAAACTCAGCAGGGTCGGGATTTCCGGCACGTTCACCGGCTGACCGCCATTGATGAACGGCACTTCGTTCTCATGCAGCGCGTGCAGCAGCAGCTTGACGCCGATGAAGAACAGAATGAACGCCAGGCCCTGGGACAGGAACACCAGCCGGTTGAGCAGATCCCCGAGCAGGAAGTAGAGCTGCCGCAGCCCCATCAGGGCGAACACGTTGGCGGTGAACACCAGATAGGGCTCGCTGGTCAAGCCGTAGATGGCCGGGATCGAATCGAACGCGAACAACAGGTCCGTCGTCGCCAGGGCTACGATCACCAGGAACATCGGTGTCATCAGGCGCTTCTTTCCGCGCTTGACGTACAGCTTCAGGCCGTGCCAGGAGTCGGTGGTGTTCAGATAGGTCTTGGCGAAGCGGACCACGGCGTTGTCGGCGTCGTCGGTGTGGTCGGTGTCGCGGGCCAGGGTGATCGCGGTGTACACCAGGAACGCTCCGAAGAGATAGAACATCCACGAGAAGCGTTCGATCGCGACGGCGCCCAGGGCAATGAAGATCCCGCGGAACACCAGGGCCAGCACGATGCCGACCATCAGCGCCTGTTGCTGATAAATCTTGGGCACGTTGAAGCTGGCCATGATGATGATGAAGATGAACAGGTTGTCGACCG
>SYAB01000243.1 GCA_005787665.1 Actinomycetota bacterium | reverse complement strand
CGCCTGACCGGCCGCCCCCCGCAGTGACCACCCCGGACGTTGCACCGTTGAGTCCGAACTTTGCCCAAAGCGTCGGTACCGGCCGTTTCTAGGGGTTAACGTCACTTCCACACGAACAGAGTTCGTGACTGAAAGCCCACAGGACTGCGCGAAAGGTGGGGGGTGCGGACGTGATCACCCGGGATTGCAACTACATCAAAGGCGGCTGGCAGCGCGCGAGCGGCACGGAGAACTTCGAGGTCACCGACTCAACGACCGAGGAGATCATCGGTACCGTCACGGCGGCGACATCCGGCGATGCCGACTTCGCAATTACCTTTCACCTCAGCCCTAAGCCTGCTACACAAGGTGGACTGCGCGGGGCCCTGTGTCCTGGCAACTAACAAAACGGTTCCGGCGGGGTGCGGTTTCCAGCGATGCCTCGGCCCGCTGAGAGCGGTGTAGAACGTCACCCCAGGAGGATCAATGACCACGCAACTCACCGATAACCACCGCGCGGTTCTGCGCGCCCTGGCAGACACCGTGGTGCCGTCGATGCCGCGCGACGACGACCCGACCGGGTTCTGGGCAGCCAGCGGCAGCGACCTGGGCGCCGACGTGGCGGTCGGCCAGGTTATCTGCACCCTTCCCGATGAGCAGCAACATGGTCTGCTCAGCCTGCTCGACGGCATGCACGTGTTCGGCTTCGCCAGCGGATCGCAGCGCTCCCGCGAGCAGGTGATCCGCAATGTCGCGCTGATGGGCGCCGCCCCGGCCGCCGGGATCAAAGCCCTGACCTCGCTGACCGCCGCCATGGCGTACTGCGTCCCGGACCCGACCACCGGCGTCAACCCGGCCTGGCAGGTGTACGGCTACGAAGGGCCGCCGCGGATAGCGCCCGGCGGGCCTGAGCCGCTGCCGACCTTCACGCCCACCGAGTCCACCATGTCGGCCGACGTCTGCATCGTGGGCTCCGGCGCCGGTGGCGGTCTGATCGCCGGTGTCCTGGCGCAGGCGGGGCTGAACGTCGTCGTGCTGGAAGCCGGCCAGGCGCGCAACGAGGCCGACTTCCTGGGGTACGAGCTACTCGCTTACCAGCAGTTGTTCTGGCGCGGGGGCGTCAACGCCACCGCCGACATGAACGTCTCGTTGCTGGCCGCCTCGACTCTAGGCGGCGGCCCCACCGTGAACTGGTCCAACTGCCTGCGCACGCCGGAGTGGGTACGCGACAACTGGGCCGAGGAATTCGGGCTCAAGGACGTCGCGACGCCCGACTACGACGCGCACATCGACGCGGTCTGGGAGCGGCTGGGTGTCAACGGCGAGTGCTCGGACCTCAACGGTCCGCACCTGAGGATGCGCGCCGGCGCCGAGTCCCTGGGCTGGTCGTTCACGACACTGACCCGCAACGCCGACCCGGAGAGCTATTCGCCGGACTCGGCCGGGCACATCGGTTTCGGTGACCGGTCCGGCTCGAAGCGCGACGTCCGCCAGACCTACCTGCGCGACCTCGTCGAGGCCGGCGGCAAGGTGATCGTCGGCTGTTCGGCCAAGCGGGTGCTGGTCGACAACGGCCGCGCCGCCGGTGTGGAGGCCACCTACACGGATCCCGCGACCGGCACCACGATGGAGCTGACCATCAAGGCGCCACGCGTGGTCGTCGCATGCGGATCGCTGGAATCCCCCGCCCTGCTGCTGCGTTCCGGCATCGGCGGCCCGGCGGTGGGCAAATACCTCCACCTCCATCCGGTGGTCGGCTTCCTCGGCATCTACCCGGACGAGACCAATCCGTGGTGGGGTGCACCGATGACCGCCCAGGTGGACGAGTTCGCCAACATCAAGGACGGGCACGGCTTCCTGATCCAGAACGCGCAATGGTCGCCGTCTGTCATCGCCGCGGGTATGGCCCGGGCCTCCGGAACCGAGCACAAGGAAACCATCGCCAAACTCGGCCATGCGGCGTTCTCGGTCGCGTTCCCCCGCGACCGCGGTCACGGCACGGTCACCATCGACGACCACGGCAACTCGGTGATCAACTACTCGATGACCGATGAGGTCGACCTGCTGGTCGCTCACACCTCCATCGAGAAGCAGATCCGGCTGCACCACGCGGCCGGCGCCGAGGAGATCATCCCGTTCGGCTCGATCACCCAGCGCTGGCGCCGCGGCGAAGACCTGGAGGCGTTCATCACGGCGATACAGAAGGTGCCGCTGCGGGCCGGGGGCCTCCAGCTCTTCTCGGCGCACCAGATGAGCAGTTGCCGGCTGGGCAGCGATCCGGAGACCTCGGTGGCCAACCCGTCGGGCGAATTGCATGACACGCCTGGGGTTTACATCGGCGACGCCAGCGGCATGCCGACCGCCAGCGGCACAAATCCGATGATCTCGGCGATGTCGCTGGCACACCGCACCGCGACCAACATCGCCAACGAAGCCAAGTCCGCCGTCAACGCCTGAGGAGAACCATGACGACAATGATTCCGATCCCGGTCCACGACCGTCTCTACGTCAACGGCCAGTGGACCGCTGCCAGCGGCTCCGAGACCATCCCGGTCGAGAACCCCTACACCGAACAGGTCATCGCCAACATCCCGGTTGGCGACGCCTCCGACGTCGACCGTGCCGTCACCGCCGCGAAGGACGCCTTCCCGGGCTGGGCGGCCACGCCGATCGCCGACCGCGTCGACATGATGGACGCGATCGCCGGGCGGCTGTCCGACCGTGGCGACGAGTTGGCCGCCATCATCACCAGTGAGGTCGGCACGCCGATCACCCTGGCCCGCCTGATTCAGGTCGGTCTGCCCACCATGTCGTTCTCGGCCATCCGGGGCCTGGTGGACCAGACCCCCCTCGAGGAGGAGATCGGTAACTCCCTGGTGGTCCGCGAGCCACTCGGTGTCGTCGCGGCGATCGCTCCGTGGAACTACCCGTTGCACCAGATGGCCGCCAAGGTCGCCCCGGCCCTGGCCGCCGGCTGCACGGTGGTCCTCAAACCCTCCGAGGTGACCCCGCTCTCGACGTTCGCGCTGATGGAGATCTTCGACGAAGTGGGTCTGCCGCCCGGGGTGGTCAACATGGTGACCGGCTGGGGCAACGTCATCGGCGAGGCGATGATCACCAACCCCGGCGTCAACATGGTCACCTTCACCGGCTCCGAGGGCGTCGGCCGCCACATCGGTCAGGTCACCGGAAACAACCTGGTGCCCGCGGCCCTGGAGTTGGGCGGCAAGTCGGCCTGCGTGGTACTCGACGACGCCGACATGGTGTCAGCGATCACCGCCGGTGTGACCCGCTGCATGCTGAACTCCGGCCAGACCTGCATCGCGCAGACCCGGCTGCTTGTGCCACGCTCCCGGTTGGCCGAAGCCGAGGCGATCGCCGCCGCGGTGGCCCAGGCCCACACCATGGGTGACCCGTTCGACCAGGCAACCCTGATGGGGCCGCTGGTCTCGGCGTTGCAGCGCGAGCGGGTGCGCGAGCACATTCGCGGTGCCATGGCCAGCGGCGCCCGGTTGGTCACCGGCGGACCCGACACCCCGGCGGGGCTAGATCAGGGTTACTTCGTGGCCCCGACGATCTTCTCCGACGTCACCAGCGACATGACCATCGCGCAGGAAGAGGTCTTCGGGCCGGTGCTGGCCAT
>SYAB01000242.1 GCA_005787665.1 Actinomycetota bacterium | reverse complement strand
TTGCCCGAGACCGCGCCCGACCGGCTGGCCACCATCGCGCAGAACAACGAACTGGGCGCCGGGATGGCTGTCGCGCTGAAGGATCTCGAGATCCGCGGCGCGGGCAACGTTCTGGGCGCCGAACAGTCCGGACACGTCGCCGGGGTCGGGTTCGACCTCTACGTCCGGCTGGTCGGCGAGGCGGTGGAGGCCTACCGCGCCGCCGCCGACGGGAAGACCATCACCACCGCGGAGGAGTCAAGAGACGTCCGAATCGACCTGCCCGTCGACGCGCACCTGCCGCCGGAGTACATCGGTAGCGACCGGCTCCGGCTGGAGGCCTACCGCCGGCTGGCCTCGGCGGCCGACGAGCCGGCGGTGATCTCGGTCGTCGACGAACTCCTCGACCGGTACGGGCCGCTGCCCGAGCCGGTCCGGCGGCTGGTTGCGGTGGCCCGCCTCCGGCTACTGTGCCGCCATTACGGGGTCACCGAAATCGCCGCCACCGCAACCGGTTCGGCGGCCACGCTGCGGGTGGCGCCGCTGACGCTCGCCGACTCCGCTCAGGTCCGACTGTCGCGGATGTACCCGGGGGCCCGGTACCGGGCGACCACCTCGACCGTGCAGGTGCCGATCCCGCGTGCTGCCGACGGCGTGGGCTCTCCCCGTATCCGCGACCTGCAACTGGTCCAGATGGCCGCCGACCTTCTGCTGGCGCTTGACGGTCGGCCCAAGGGGGACGTTGACATCACGGTGTTGTCAACCGGGGGGAAGGAAGACGGCCGATGACCGTCGTGCTGGTGGATCCGCGTCGGCCCGCGATGGTGCCGGTTGACGCCGTCGAGTTCCTGCTCGGTGACGTCCAGTACACCGAGGAGATGCCCATCCGCGTGCAGTGGTCGCTGCCCTCGGCGCGCTCCGCGCTCGTCGGACCGCCGGCCCCGGTGCTGCTGTCCTCCGACCCCGCCCACCCTGAGGTGCAGGACCGGCTCCGGGCCGGCGAACGTCTGGTCGCCGTCCCGGCGTCGCGGCCCGGCGAGCGACTCCTCGACGCGGTGGAGATCATGGACCGGTTGCGCACCACGGGTCCCTGGGAGAGCGGGCAGACCCACGAGTCGCTGCGCCGATACCTGCTCGAGGAGACTTACGAACTGTTCGACGCTGTCCGGGGCGGCAACCTCGAGGACGTGCGCGACGAGCTCGGCGATGTGCTGTTGCAGGTGCTTTTCCACGCCCGGATCGCCGAGGAGGCCCCCGCCCATGCCTTCACCATCGACGACGTCGCCGACGCGCTGATCCGCAAGCTCGCCCACCGGGTGCCCGCCGTGCTGGCCGGCGAGGAGATCACCCTCGAGGACCAGTTGGCCCAGTGGGAGCAGCGCAAGGCCTTGGAGCACCATGAGGACCGGTCCTGCGTCGAGGGACTGCCGACCGGGCAACCTGCGCTCGCGTTGGCGCAGAAGGTGATCGACCGCGTGACGGCAGCCGGGCTGCCCGCGGACTTGATCCCGGCCGAGCTGGTCGAGGTGTCGATCATTGCCGGTGGTGACGCCGAGAACGAGGTGCGGGCCGCGGTTCTGGAGTTCATGGATGCCGTTCGGGCCGCCGAGCAGGCGGTCGCCGCGCAGCGCGGCGGTCAACCGGGCGGCTCCGGTCCGATCGAGGACGCGGACTGGCGCGCCCACTGGCGACCCTGACCGCGGTCCTTCCCGGCGTTTTGGTCCCGGCTAACGAAAGCCCCCCCGTGGGACGATGTAAAGACTAAACGCGGGTCCGAGGAGTGTCGTGTCGTCAGGGTGGGTGCGGGCCGTCGCAGCGGTTGCTGCGGGGGCGATGCTGCTGGTGTCAGGGTGTTCCTGGCAGCCGTCCATCCCGATACCCGACGGTGTCCCGCCACCGCCGGGGGATCCGCTGCCCGTCATCGACACCGATGTCGCAGGGCGCCCGGCCGACCAGTTACGGCAGTGGGCCGAAGTGCGCGCTCCGGGCCTGGGCATCCCGATCTCGGCGCTGGAGGCCTACGGGTATGCCGCCTGGGTGGCGCAGGTGGAGAACCCGGACTGCAATCTGGCCTGGACCACGCTGGCGGGAATCGGCATGGTCGAGAGCCACCACGGCACCTACCGCGGCGCCGAGATCGCCCCGAACGGTGACGTGCGCCCACCGATCCGTGGTGTGCAACTCGACGGGACCAACGGCAATCTGGAAATCCTCGACCGCGAGGCCTCGCTCGACGGGGAACCGGTCTACGCGCGGGCGATGGGTCCGATGCAGTTCATCCCGGAGACCTGGCGGCTCTACGGGGTGGACGCCAACAACGACGGAGCCGTGAGCCCGGATAATTTCGACGACGCCGCTCTCTCAGCGGCCGGCTATCTGTGCTTCCGCGGCAAGGACATGGCGACACCGCGGGGTTGGGTGAATGCGCTGCGGGCCTACAACCACTCCGACGTCTACGCCCGCGCCGTGCGCGACTGGGCCACCGCCTACGCGGCCGGCCACTCGCTGTAGCTCACCTCGCGGAGTGCGGCCCCGCACGGGCGCGAACCATCTAGGCTGATCGGCGTCAGCCGTTCCGCCCAGCAAGGAGAAGTCCGTGCCCATCATCGAGCAGGTGGCCGCCCGCGAGATCCTCGACTCACGTGG
>SYAB01000241.1 GCA_005787665.1 Actinomycetota bacterium | reverse complement strand
GCCGCCCAGCGGCTACTTGGGCCGACCGACCTCGTAGGTGCCCTTGTCGTCCTGGAAGGTCACCGTCACCTGGCGCTTGGTGCCGTCGATGCTGACCTCGCAGTTGAAGGTGTCACCCTTCTTGACCGTCGGGTTCTGGCCGTTGTTGCACTTGACGTCCTTGACGTTCTTGGCTCCGTAGCCGTTCGACTCGTCGGTGAGGATCTGCTGAACGCCCTGCTGGGCCTTGTTCACGTCAAGCTTCGTGGTGACGAAGAAACCGGGCTTCCAGAAACCCATGATCAGGACCACGGCCAGCACCAGCGCACCGAGCACCCCCAGGACGGTGCCCATCGCGCGCATCGAAGTCTTCGATGCCTCCTCCGCGCCGGGCTGGGCGTAGGGCGGGTACTGCCCAGGCTGTCCCGGCGGCGGCGGGTACTGGCCCGGCTGCCCCGGCGGCGGGTACTGCCCCGGCGGCGGGTACTGGCCGTACTGCGGCGGCGGCCCGTAGGGGCCGGGCTGGGCATAGGGTCCGGGCTGGCCGTAGGCGGCCGGGTTGTACTCGGCCGGGGCGCCGTAGGGCTGCGGGGCCGGATAGCCGGGGGCCACCGGCGGCTGGCCGTACTGCGGGTACTGCGGAGGGTTGTAGGCGGGGGGCTGCCAGGCCGGGGCCTCACTGCCCGGCGGCTGCCAGGCCGGGGCCTCGGGGGCGGAGGGCTGGTCTGCGCCGGCGACAGGCTGGTCGTGGCCCGATGCCTGCCATGGGTTGGCGTCAGATCCCTGCGGTCCGCTCATCGTCTCTCCTTACGATGCCAGGAGCTCTCGCCCCGAACACAACGTTATCAACCGTAGCGTCTGCATCACCCTACCCGCTGTCAACAGCGACGACACCGCGCCGGACGTCGTCGATGGCGCGTTTCGCCGCTTTGCGCATGGCCGGGTCGGACGCCGCGTTGCGCACCTGATCGAGCAGGTCGAGCACCTGGCGGCACCACCGCACGAAGTCCCCGGCCGATAACGGCGAGCCGTTTCCGGCCACGTCGGACGCGGCGAGCGCGGCGGCCAGATTTCCAGTGGTCGCCCACCGGTGGATCGCCGGCACGAACCCCTCGTCGGGTTCCCGCGAGGGTGCCAGCCGGTGCCGGTGTTCGTCGGCGCGCAGCCCCTCGGACAACCGCCGCGTCTCGGCCAGGGCCCGGCGCACCGCGGGGGTGGGCATCACGATGGCGTGCACCGGGGTGGGACCGTCGCTGCCGCGGGACTCGAAGACCATCGCCGAGAGCACCGCTGCCAGCTCGGCGGCCGCCAGCCCTTTCCACACCCCGGTCCGCAGGCACTCGGCGACCAGCAGGTCGCTCTCGCTGTAGATCCGGGCCAGCAGCCGGCCGTCGCCGGTGACCACCGGGTCCTCGGCACCGGCGATGTATCCACGCTCGGTCAGCAGGCCGACGATGCGGTCGAAGGTCCGGGCCAGCGAATTGGTGGCCGCGCTGACCTTGCCGCGGATCTGGTCGTTGTCCCGCTCGACCCGCAGGTAGCGCTCGGCGACCCGCACCAGGGCATCCCGATCGGCCATCCGGTGCGCGGGGTGCCGGCGCATCGACTCCCGCAGCGCGAGCAGTTCCGGATCGGTATCGGGTTCGGCATCGGCGGCCCGACGGGTACGTCGGGCCGGGCTGACGATCCCGGCGGCCGCCGAGCGCAACGCCGACGCGAGGTCCCGGCGCACCCGTGGCTGACGATGCTCAACCCTCTTGGGCAGCGCCATCGTCCCGACCGGACCCGCACCCCCGGGATAGTCGGCGGCCGAGATACGACCGGCCCACCGATCCTCGGTCAGCACCAGCGGCCTGGGGTCCGCGGCGTCGCGGGCCGCCTCCAGCACCACCGCAAGTCCACCGCGGCGCCCCTGGGTGATGCTGATGATGTCACCGCGACGCAGCGACGCCAGCGCCTCACCGGCCGCCTGTTTGCGCGCCAGTCGCGACACCCGGGACTGTGCGCGTTCCCGTTCGCCGATCCTGGCCCGCAACCGGGCGTAGTCCAGGATCGCCGGTTCGACCGGGCCGGTGCGCCGGTCCCAGCCCAGCTCGGCGGCGATATCGTCGAGCATCTTCTCGCCGCGTTCGACACCGCGCACCAGCCCCACCACCGAGCGGTCGGCTTGGAACTGGGCGAAGGACCGCTCCAGCAGCGCATGCGCCGCCGCCGGGCTGAGCTGGCTGACCAGATTGATGGTCATGTTGTAGGACGGGGCGAACGAACTGCGCAGCGGGAAGGTCCGGGTGGAGGCCAGACCGGCGATCTCGGCGGGCTCGGCGGCGGAATCGCGAGGATCCCAGATCACCACGGCGTGGCCTTCGACGTCGATACCGCGCCGGCCGGCCCGTCCGGTCAGCTGGGTGTACTCCCCCGGCGTCAGCGGCAGGTGCGCCTCGCCGTTGAACTTCACCAGCTTCTCCAGCACCACGGTCCGGGCCGGCATGTTGATCCCCAGCGCCCGCGTCTCGGTGGCGAAGACCGCCCGGATGAGTCCGGCGGTGAAGAGCTCCTCCACGGTGTGCCGGAACACCGGCAGCATTCCGGCATGGTGGGCGGCCAGGCCGCGCAGCAGGCCCTCCCGCCACTCGTGGTAATCCAGAACGTCCAGATCGGCCTCGGCCAGATCCCCGCACCGCCGGTCGATCACCGCCGCGATGCGGGCCCGGTCCTCCTCGGTGGTGAGCCGCAGCGGGCTGCGCAGGCACTGCTTGACGGCGGCGTCGCAGCCCGCCCGGGAGAAGATGAAGGTAATGGCCGGCAGCAGCCCCTCCCGTTCGAGGGTGGCGATGACGTCGGGTCGCGACGGGGGGCGGTTGGGCCCCGGGCCGCCGCCGCGCCCGCCCGACCGGCGCGGCTGCCAGTCGCCCAGTCGGTCGGCCTCGCGCCGGTGGGCGATGTGGCGGGTCAGCTCGGGATCGACCCGGTGCCGCGCGCCTTTCGGGTCGGTATCGTCGGCGAAAAGGTCGAACAGTCGCTTGCCCACCAGCACGTGCTGCCACAACGGCACCGGCCGGTGCTCGTCGACCACCACGGTGGTGTCGCCGCGCACCGTCTGGATCCACCCGCCGAACTCCTCGGCGTTGCTCACTGTCGCCGACAGGCTGACCAACCGGACCGTCTCGGGCAGGTGCAGGATGACCTCCTCCCACACCGCGCCGCGCATCCGGTCGGCCAGGAACTGCACCTCGTCCATGACCACGTAGGACAGTCCCGGCAGGGCATCGGACCCGGCGTAGAGCATGTTGCGCAACACCGCGGTGGTCATCACCACCACCGGCGCATCCCCGTTGATCGACTGGTCACCGGTAAGCAGACCGATCCGTCCGGGTCCGTACCGGCGCACCAGGTCACTGTGCTTCTGGTTGCTCAACGCCTTGATCGGAGCGGTGTAGAAGCACTTCTGGCCGGCGTGCAGCGCCAGGTGCACGGCGAACTCCCCCACCACGGTCTTACCCGCACCGGTCGGCGCACACACCAGCACGCCGTGGCCCTTTTCCAGCGCCGCGCAGGCCCGCACCTGGAAGGGGTCGAGCCGGAATGTCAGCTCGGCGGCGAACGCCGCCAGTTGGCTGCCCGGCTCAGGTGAGGTCGTCATGGGCGGCCACCGGGGTGGGCGGCTCGATCGGTGCGGCCTGGTCGTCGGGAATGTCGGCCCGCGCGGCGCGCTTGGCCTTGCGCCGGTCGTGGAAACGGGCGATCTGGATCGCGAATTCGAGCAGCAGGGTCAGCGCCAGACCGAGGGCCAGCATCGAGAACGGGTCCGATCCGGGGGTGGCGACCGCCGCGAAGGCGAAGACGGCGAAGATCAGCCCGCGTCGCCAGGCCTTGAGCTTCTCGTAGCTGACCACACCGACGACGTTGAGCATCACGATCAGCAGCGGGAATTCGAACCCCACCCCGAAGACGAGCAGCAGGTTGATCAGGAATCCGAAGTACTGGTCACCGGACAACGCGGTCACCTGCACGTCACTGCCGACGGTGAGCAGGAAGTGCAGCGCTTTGGCCAGGACGACGTAGGCCAGTACCGCACCCCCGACGAACAGCGTCGCGCCCGAGACGACGAACGACGCCGCGAAGCGGCGCTCGTTGCGGTAGAGGCCCGGGGTGATGAACGCCCACAGTTGATGCAGCCACACCGGACAGGCCAGCACGATGCCAGCGGTCAGACCGACCTTGAGACGCAGCATGAACTGGTCGAACGGGGCGGTGGCCAGCAACCGGCAGCCACCGTCGGGACTGATGTCGGCGCGCGCCGAGGCCGGCAGCGCGCAGTACGGCCGGCGCAGTAGGTCGCCCAGGCTCGGCCACCCGAACACCCCGTGGCTGTACCAGAGGAAACCGACGATGGTGGTCACCACGACAGCGCCCACCGAGATCAGCAACCGGGTCCGCAGTTCCCGCACATGCTCGACCAGAGGCATGGTGCCGTCCGGGTTCGCGCGGCTACGCCGCTGCCGAGGATCCAGGCGGCTGAGGAACTTAGGCGTGCGCACGACGTCTACCGAGCGGCGCGCGAGCGCCGTTGCCCACGCCGGTTCAGGCCGGGCGGGTGTCGGTCGGGTTGGGGGCCGGGGCCTCCACGCGCTCGGAGACCACGGGCTGTGCCGGGGTGATCGGCGGCTCGGCCCGCTCCGCCTGCAACTCCTTGACCTCGGACTTGAAGATCCGCATCGACTTGCCCAGGGACCGAGCCGCGTCCGGCAGCCGCTTGGATCCGAACAGCACGACGACCACCAGCAGCAGGATTATCCAGTGCCACGGTTGTAGAGCACCCATTCGTTCACCTCCAGAGGTTCCGATGCTACCCGGCCCTCCGGCCGCCCGGGCCGCGACTCGTCCGTCGGGGACGACTCAGCCGTCGGTGGTGGCAGCGGCGTAGGCGGCCAGCGCATCGTTGGCGGCCGCCCGGACCTGGCCCGCCAGCGAATCGGGGCCCAGCACCTCCACATCGGCGCCGAAACCGAGAAGTTGCCGGGCCATCCAGTCCTCGGCCGCGTAGGTCATCGCCGCCTCGACCCGCCCGTCGGGCAGTTCCCTGAGCACGCGCATCGGGAAGTATTCGAGCATCCACGCCGCGCGCGGCGCAATCCGCAGGGTCGCCGACGGCAGCGAGGGGTCGGCGTCGAAGAGCGCGGTGTGCGGCGGGGCGACGACGGCCTGTCTCGGCGGCGCCGACGGCTCGTCGCACACCCGGGCATCGACGATGCGGTCGAACCGGAACAGCCGCACGCCCTCGGCCTCACGGCACCAGGCCTCCAGGTAGCTGTGATCGCCGACGAGAACCACCCGGATCGGGTCGACGGTCCGGGCCGACAGCGCGTCCCGGGACGCCGAGTAGTACTCGATGGCGACGGCCCGGCCGTCGCGAACCGCCTCGCGCACCGCCGCGGCGGCTTCGGCCTCGGCGGGTGCGGGTTCATCCTCGGCCGCCACCGCGTCATCGGCGACCAGTGTCCCGGCGGCCGCCTCGATCTTGGCGATCGCGCTGCGGGCGGCGGCCGGATCGACCACGCCCGGAATGTCGGCCAGGGCACGCAGGGCAACCAGCAGGGCGGTGGCTTCCGGAGAGGTGAGCCGCAACGGCTGATCCATGCCCGCCGAGAAGGTGACGGTGATGGTGTCGCCGGAGAACTCGAAGTCGATCAGATCGCCGGGCCCGTATCCGGGCAGCCCGCACATCCAGAGCTGTTTGACGTCCTGCTCCAGTTGCCTGACGGTGACCCCGAGGTCGGCGGCGGCCTTGGTGTAGCTCACCCGCGGGTTGGCCTGGAAATACGGGACCATGTTCAGCAGCCGCACCAGGCGGATGGCCACCGGCGTCATCAGTTCGTTCACGAGTCCACCCGCGCCTGCGCGGTCAACCGGGCCACGACGTCCTCGCGCAGCGAGGCGGGCTCCAGCACCAGCACATCGGCCCCGTATCCGGCCACCTCCCGGGCCAGCCAGTCCAGCGCCCCCGACTCCACTTCGATCACGTCACCCTCGCGGCCGGCCACCGTCCGGCGCCCGATCGTCCGCCCGGCCCGGCGCAGCGCGGTGGCGCGGTTGTCGGCGACCCACACCCTGGCCTGGACGCCGCTGGCCGCATCGCCGATCGCGCGTTCCACGACCGCGCGCAAGTCAACTCCTGTCGGCAGGACCACCGAGCCCGGCTCGCCGACTGTCTCGGCGCCGGCGATTCGGGACAGCCGGAAGATCCGGGTGTCATCGCGATCCCGGTCGTGGCCCACCAGGTACCACCGCCCGCGGGCGGTGACCACACCCCACGGTTCGACGGTGCGGGTCGTGAAGTCCCCGACCGGCGCCGGACGATGCTGGAACCGGACGGCCCGCCGTTCGTCCACCGCCGACAGCAGCACCGAGAGAACGGCCTCCGACCCGCGCAGCCCGGCCGGACCGGCGCCGGTGCTGATCATCACCTCGCCGGCGGGGTCGACCTCGACACCGGCCGCCCGCAGCTTGAGCACCGCGTTCTGGGCGGCCCGGATCCGTTCCGGGGACTCCCACAACGTCGTCGCGACCGCGACGGCGGCGGCCTCGCCGGGCGTCAGGTCGACATCGGGAAGGGCGTAGGCGCCGCGTTTGATCCGATACCCCTCGGTGAGGTCGAAGGAGGACACCCGACCGGTCTCCAACGGGATGCCCAGGTCGCGCAGTTCGCTCTTGTCCCGCTCGAACATCCGGGAGAAGGCCTCCTCGGTCGGGCAGTCGCCGTATCCGATGACGTTGGCCCGGATGCGCTCGGCAGTCAGGTAGCCGTGCGTGGACAACAGCGCGATGACGAGGTTCATCAGCCGTTCGACCTTCGAGATCTTGGTTGGCGCCACGGGGGCCAACCTACCGTCACCTACTGGCCGTCACATACTGGCGATGAGCCGCTTGACCCGCTCGTCGCTGGACCGGAAGGGGTCCTTGCACAGCACGGTCCGCTGGGCCTGGTCGTTGAGCTTGAGGTGCACCCAGTCGACGGTGAAGTCCCGCCCCGCCGCCTGCGCCGCGCTGATGAATTCACCGCGTAACTTCGCGCGGGTGGTCTGCGGCGGGGTTTGCACGGCCGCGTCGATCTCCTCGTCGGTGGTCACCCGGGCCGCCAGGCCGCGGCGCTGCAGCAGGTCGAACACCCCGCGGCCACGCTTGATGTCGTGGTAGGCCAGGTCGAGCTGACTGATCTTGGGGTCGGACAACTCCATGCTGTAGCGGTCCTGGTAGCGCTGGAACAACTTGCGCTTGATCACCCAGTCGATCTCGGTGTCGACCTTGGCGAAGTCCTGGCTCTCCACCGCGTCGAGTTGACGGCCCCACAGATCGACGACCTGCTCGATCTGGGTGTTGGGCTCGCGGGACTGCAGATAGTCGACCGCCCGGGCGTAATACTCACGCTGGATGTCCAGCGCGCTGGCCTGTCGTCCGCCGGCCAGCCGGACCGGTCGACGGCCGGTGAGATCGTGGCTGACCTCGCGGATCGCCCGTATCGGGTTGTCCAGCGAGAAGTCCCGGAACGGCACACCGGCCTCGATCATCTCCAGCACCAACGAGGCGGTGCCCACCTTCAGCATGGTGGTGGTCTCGCTCATGTTGGAGTCACCGACGATCACGTGCAGCCGGCGGTACTTCTCGGCGTCGGCGTGCGGTTCGTCCCGGGTGTTGATGATCGGGCGGGACCGGGTCGTCGCGCTGGAGACCCCTTCCCAGATGTGCTCGGCGCGCTGGGACAGACAGAACGCGGCCGCCTTCGGGGTCTGCAGCACCTTCCCGGCCCCGCAGATGAGCTGGCGGGTGACCAGGAACGGCAGCAGCACGTCGGAGATCCGGGAGAACTCGCCGGCCCGCACGATCAGGTAGTTCTCGTGGCAGCCGTAGGAGTTGCCCGCCGAGTCGGTGTTGTTCTTGAACAGGTAGATGTCCCCGCCGATGCCCTCGTCGGCCAGCCGCTGCTCGGCGTCGACCAGCAGGTCCTCGAGCACCCGCTCCCCGGCCCGGTCGTGGGTGACGAGCTGAATCAGGTTGTCGCACTCGGCGGTGGCGTATTCGGGGTGGCTGCCGACATCGAGGTACAGCCGAGCGCCGTTGCGCAGAAAGACGTTGGAGCTGCGCCCCCAGGAGACCACCCGCCGGAACAGGTAGCGGGCCACCTCGTCGGGGCTCAGGCGGCGATGTCCGTGAAAGGTGCAGGTGACACCGAACTCGGTTTCGATGCCCATGATTCTGCGCTGCACGCAGACGAGCCTACTGGTTACCCGGAAGGCCCGGCGGCCGAGCGGTCCGCGACACCCGGGCGGGGGCCTTGTGCAGCAACCGCCCGCGGCGGGCCGGGTCACGATTTGAGCAAAGACAGCCACACGATGGGGTTGATGCTCCACCGCGGGCGCGTTTCACATTAGTCTGGCGCGTGTGACTCCGACGACCCTCGGCCGCAAGATCTGGATTGCGCTGACCATGCTGGGCGCCGTCGTCGTGGTCGTCCTCAGCTGGCGGGTCCCCGAACCGCCGACGCCGGAGCCGGGTACGGCCCGCAAGATCGACCACATCTCGCATTCCCAGTGGTCACCCCCCGAGGTGGTGAACCCGGCCCTGAACTACGGGGGCCGCTGAGGCTCAGGACGCCTCGTCGCCGCCGTCCGCGGGCGGCTCGACACCCGCAGGCTCGGCCCGGGACTGCGCATCGGACACCAGCGCCTCCAGCGCCGTGCCGGTGAATCGCCGGAAGGCGCGCCGCGGCCGGCCGGCGTCCAAAACCGCCACCTCCAGGGTGGACGGCCCCAGCACCCGCGGCTCGGAAGCCGGGGTGGCATTACCCGCCGCACTGGAGATCCCGGCGCGTAACGCCTCGACGGCGATGCGAACGGCATCGGTCAGCTCGGCGTTCTCCGAGTAGGTCTCCTTGAGCGCGTTGATGATCGGCTCGGTCGTGCCGCCCATCACCACGAAGTGCGGCTCATCGGCGATCGACCCGTCGTAGGTGATGCGGTACAACTCGGCCGGCTTCGTCTCCCCATAGTGCGCGACCTCGGCCACGCACAGCTCGACCTCGTAGGGCTTGGCCTGCTCGGTGAAGATGGTGCCGAGGGTCTGCGCATAGACGTTGGCCAGCTGGCGCCCGGTCACATCCCGGCGGTCGTAGGCGTAACCGCGGGTGTCGGCGTACTGGATCCCGCCACGGCGCAGGCTGTCGAACTCGTTGAACCGGCCGACCGCGGCGAACCCGACCCGGTCATAGATCTCGCTGACCTTCTGCAGCGACCGCGACGGGTTCTCGGCGACGAAGAGCACGCCGCCGGCGTAGGCCAACGCGACGACGCTGCGGCCCCGGGCGATCCCCTTGCGCGCGAGCTCGGAACGCTCGCGCATCGCCTGTTCCGGCGAGATGAAGTACGGGAAGCTCATGAATCGGCCCTCGGCGCGCGGTTGCTCGGCCCCCCACCCGGCCCGAACTCGTCGGTGCCAGAACGGATTTCGATGACTTCGCGGGCCAGCCGCGCGATGCGCTCCCCGGAAACCTCCTGTGCGCCGCCGGCCTCGATGGTGACCGCGGTCGGGAAGATACCCCGGACCAGATCCGGACCGCCGGTTGCGGAGTCGTCGTCGGCCGCGTCGTAGAGCGCTTCGACGGCGACCTTGAGGGCCGAATCAGCGTCCGCGACAGCGGGATAGAGCTTCTTCATCGAGGCTTTGGCGAACAGCGATCCTGAGCCGACCGCCTGATAGCCCTCCTCCTCGATATGCCAGCCACCGGCGGCGTCGAAGGACACGATGCGACCGGCCGCGACGCGGTCCGGGTCATCGAGGTCATAACCCACCAGCAACGGCAGCGCGACGAAACCCTGCAGCGCGGCCCCGAGGTTGCCGCGCACCATGATCGCCAGCCGGTTGACCTTGCCGGGGAATGTCATCGGGACACCCTCGAGCTTCTCGTAGTGCTCGAGTTCGACGGCGTAGAGCCGGGCGAACTCGACGGCCAGCGCCGCGGTGCCGGCGATCCCGGTGGCCGTGTAGTCGTCGGTGATGTAGACCTTCTGCACATCGCGTCCGGCGATCATGTTCCCCTGGGTGGAACGACGGTCACCCGCGATCATCACTCCCCCCGGGTACTTCAGGGCGACGATGGTGGTGCCGTGCGGCAGCGCGTCACCGGGTGACGGAACGGTCCCGGACAGCGTTCCGGCAGGCAGCAGCTCGGGGGCCTGCCTGCGCAGGAAGTCGGAGAACGAGGACAGGTCGACGTGGTGGGCGGGGCTGGTCAGCGGCGGGGTGTGGGCGAGACGATCAGGCGACGTCCAGGTCACTGTCCGCCCTTTTGGACGTAGGCCCGTACGAAGTCCTCGGCGTTCTCCTCGAGCACGTCGTCGATCTCGTCCAGCAGGTCATCGGTCTCGGCGGCAAGCTTCTCGCGACGCTCCTGCCCGCCAGCCGCGTCGCCGGTGAGGTCGTCCTCCTCGCCGCCGCCACCACGCTTGGTCTGTTCCTGCGCCATCGTGCCTCCATGCTGTCGTCAGCGGCGTGACCGCCGGACACCACAGTACCGTCCGGCTCGGGCCGGCACCGTCAGGTCGTCAGTTGCTCCACCAGTTCCGCGGCGCTGTCCACCGAGTCCAGCAGCGCCCCGACATGGGCTTTGCTGCCGCGCAGCGGCTCCAGCGTCGGGATCCGGACCAGCGAGTCACCGCCCAGGTCGAAGATGACGGAATCCCAGCTCGCGGCGGCGATATCCGCGCCGAACCGGCGCAGGCACTCGCCGCGGAAGTAGGCCCGGGTGTCCGTCGGCGGGTTGTCCACGGCATCGAGCACCTGCTGCTCGGTGACCAGGCGTTTCATCGACCCCCGCGCGACCAGCCGGTTGTAAAGGCCTTTGTCGAGTCGGACGTCGGAGTACTGCAGGTCCACCAGCTGCAGCCGGGGCGCCGACCAGCCCAGGTTCTCCCGGTGCCGGAAGCCGTCGAGCAGCCGCAATTTGGCCGGCCAGTCCAGCAACTCCGCGCACTCCATGGGATCCCGCTCCAGCAAATCGAGAACGCGGGCCCAGGTCGCCACGACGTCGGCGGCCCGCGGATCGGGGTCGCGGCGCTCCAGCATCGCACCCACCCGGTCGAGGTAAATCCGCTGCAAGGCCAGCGCGGTGAGTTCCCGCCCATCGGCCAGCGCCACGGTCGCCCGCAACGACGGATCGCGGCTGATGACATGAACGGCGTGCACCGGGCGGGCCAGCATCAGATCACTGAGATCGAACCCCTCCTCGATCAGGTCGAGCACTAATGAGGTGGTACCCACCTTCAAATAGGTGGAGGTCTCGGCCAGGTTGGCGTCGCCGATGATGACGTGCAGCCGACGGTATTTGTCGGCGTCGGCGTGCGGTTCGTCGCGGGTGTTGATGATGCCGCGTTTGAGTGTGGTCTCCAGGCCGACCTCGACCTCGATGTAATCCGCGCGCTGGGAGAGCTGGAAGCCCGGTTCGTCACCGGCCGGCCCGATCCCGACCCGGCCGGATCCGGTGACCACCTGACGGGAGACCATGAACGGCGTCAGGCCGGCGATGACCGCCGAGAACGGCGTCTGACGGCTCATCAGGTAGTTCTCGTGGGTGCCGTAGGACGCGCCCTTGCCGTCCACGTTGTTCTTGTAGAGCTGGAGCTTGGCCGCGCCCGGAACGCTGGCGACGTGCCGGGCGGCGGCCTCCATCACCCGCTCACCGGCCTTGTCCCAGATCACCGCGTCGAGCGGGTCGGTGACTTCGGGCGCGGAGTACTCCGGATGGGCGTGGTCGACGTAGAGCCGCGCGCCGTTGGTGAGGATCATGTTCGCCGCGCCGACCTCGTCGGCGTCCACGATCGGCGGCGGCCCGCTGGCGCGACTGAGGTCGAAACCGCGCGCATCGCGCAACGGCGACTCCACCTCGTAGTCCCACCGGGTCCGCTTGGCCCGCTGGATACCGGCCGCCGCGGCGTAGGCCAGCACGGCCTGGGTGGACGTCAGAATGGGGTTGGCAGTCGGATCCGACGGAGACGAGATGCCGTATTCCACCTCGGTGCCGATGATCCGCTGCATGCGGCTAAGCCTAGCCGGGGCACCCCGGGGTCTATGGTGTCGAGGCATGCCGGCCGATTCGGACGCCGCCGAACGGTGGTTCCTCGATCAGGGCCTTCCGACGGTACTGCGACGGGGGGCCCTGGTGCGCCGGGTCTGGAGCCGCTCGGCGCCGGCGCTGGCCGGGCTGGCTGCGCTGGCCGCCAACTCCATCGTGGTGGTGCGGGTGTCGGGCCACCACACCGTCGACATCGACGGAAGGCCCGATCTGACCGAAGGGTTCGTCCTCGCGCTGCTGGCCGTGGCGTTGCCCGGCGCCCTCCTGACGGGCTGGCTGGTGTCGCGGCTTGACAGCAGCTCGGCACGGGTCACCGCCGCGTCGGTTGCGCTGGGTGTCATCGTCGTCGCGATCCTGCTCGGCGGGCCCGGGTCGCACGTCGTCGCCAAATCACTGCTGTGGGTGGGACTGGTGCTGCTGACCCTCGTTCTCACCGCGTCCGGGGCAGGCTCGATCCTCGGCTGGGCGGCCCGGTCGGCGGTCGGCAACCTGCGGCTCGTGGCGAGCATGTTCGTGCGCGCGCTGCCGATCGTCCTGTTGACCTTCCTGGTCTTCTTCAACACCTACGTATGGCTGATGGCCGCGATCATCTCGCGCGGCAGGCTGTGGCTGGCGATCGGGTTTCTCGCCCTCATCGCCGGCGTTTTCCTGGTGTCGAGCACCCTTGACCGGGTCACGCCGATGCTGGCCGCACCCGGCTCCCTGGCCGAGGACCAGGACCGGCTGGCCGGGACGCCGTTCGAGGACATGCCCGACCCGGCGGCCAGTCCGAAGCTCTCACGAGCCGAGCGGACCAATGTGGTGTTCGTCGTCGCCGCCTCCCAACTCGGCCAGGTGCTGACGGCGGCGGGCCTGACCGGGTCGATCTTCTTCGTGTTCGGGTTGATCCTGGTGAGTCCGGAATTGCTGAACGCCTGGACCCGCGACCAGGGCTCGCACGACGGCCAGGTGCTCGGGATGACCCTGCCCGTCCCGGACCCGCTGATCCAGACAACGTTGCTGCTGACCGCGATCACGTTCATGTATCTGGCCGCCAAGGCGGTCAGCGACCATGAGTACCGCGCCACCTTCGTCGACCCGCTGGTCGACCAACTCCGGGTGACGCTGGTCGCCCGGGACCGCTACCGGGCCACCCTGAAAAATCGACCGGGGAAGAATCGACCGGAGAATAATCGACCGGGTTGACGATGGAGGACTGCGATGGCCGGTTCTAGTCCCGAGGTGTTCGGGAAGCGCTACGGCGAGGTGCTGCTGGTCCGGATGACCGACTCCGGGCCGGAAGCCACCGTGTACAACACCTTCCCGCTCAACGACTGCCCCGCCGAGTTATGGGACCGGCTGAACGCCGAAGCACTGGCCAAGGAGAACGGGGCGGTCGTCGCTCTGCTCAACGGCCCGCGGTACTGGCTGATGAGCGCTATCGAGAAACGTGCCGATCAGCAGCAGGAGACGGCGAACTTCGGCGGTATCGAGATGATCCGCCAGGCGACGGTCACGATGTCGTCGATGAATCCGGCGCCCTACAGCGTGAACAAGGTCGACCGCCGGGCCGTGTTCACCTTCGACGCCGGTCGCCCGGTGTTCGAACTCGTCGACCCGGACGGGAGGCGCTGGGTGATGCAGACCTACAGCCAGGTCGTCGACCGGACGTTGGCTCTCGAGGATCTGCCGGATCTCGGAGCCCGCCTCAACCTGCCCAAGGGCTGGCGGTACGAAACCCGCACCCTCACAAGCCCGCTGGTGATCGACACCACGGGCCGCGACGCGCACGTCACCCAGGACGATCTGACCAACAGCTACTCGCTGCAGTTCTGAGGGTTCACCGAAACGAGTGGCGGTCCCGAACTACAGGTACTGCCCGAGGTTCGACTCGGTGTCGATAGCCCTGCTGGCCGAGGAACTCTTCCCGGTGACCAGGGTGCGGATGTAGACGATCCGCTCGCCCTTCTTACCGGAGATCCGCGCCCAGTCGTCCGGATTGGTGGTGTTGGGCAGATCCTCGTTCTCGGCGAACTCGTCGACGATGGAGTCCAGCAGGTGCTGGATCCGCAGACCGTGCTGGCCACTTTCCAAGACCGACTTGATCGCGTACTTCTTGGAGCGGTCCACCACGTTCTGGATCATCGCCCCGGAGTTGAAGTCCTCGTTTTCGGCTATGACCATGGACGCAACGTCCTCGAAAAGAATCCTGGCACCTCGCAACTCTCACCACATCTGCGTTTTGGGACGGTGGGAATCCGGACGGTTCTGGATCG
>SYAB01000240.1 GCA_005787665.1 Actinomycetota bacterium | reverse complement strand
GGGTGGATGAAGAGCATCCGCACACCCTCGTAGATGCAGCCGACGGGGCACTCCTCGATGCAGGCCTTGTCCAAGATGTCGACGCAGGCTTCGGTGAGCGAGTAGGTCACGAAGGTTCTCCTCGATACGCGCTTCGTTAGGTGTCAGTCGCAGCGGGGCAACGGCGTGCCCCGAGTTTCACTCGTGCCAATACTAGGGGCAGCACCCGCGACGACGTGAACTGGTCAGGCGCGGGAAAAGAAAAACAACCCGTCCCTGCGCACACGTGATCTTCAGGCAGCACGTTTCGCGTAGGTCGTGGTGCGCTGACGGGCCGGCCGCCCGATACCTTCGGCGATCGCCGCCAACTCGGCCGCGGTCTTCGCCGACCCGTACTGCGAGCCGGCCATTCGGGAGATGGTCTCCTCCATGAGGGTGCCCCCGAGGTCGTTGGCCCCACCCTTGAGCATCACCTGGGTCCGCTCCACCCCGAGTTTCACCCAGCTGGTCTGGATCTGGGAGATCCGGCCGTGCAGCATGATTCGGGCCAGCGCATGGACCGCCCGGTTGTCGCGGTGAGTCGGACCGGGCCGCGCGGCGCCGGCCAGGTACAAGGGCGAGGACTGATGCACGAACGGCAGCGGGACGAATTCGGTGAACCCGCCGGTTCGGTCCTGGATACCGCGCAGCACGTGGAGATGAGCCACCCAGTGCGCGGGGGTGTCGACGTGGCCATACATCATCGTCGAACTCGATCGCAGGCCGAGTTCGTGGGCGGTTGTGACGATCTCGACCCACAGCGAGGTGGGTAGCTTGCCTTTGGTGAGCACCCAGCGGACCTCATCGTCGAGAATCTCTGCCGCGGTCCCCGGGATGGTGTCCAGTCCGGCCTCCAGCAGGATGGTCAACCAGTCCCGGACGCTGTGACCGCTCTTGGTGGCGCCGTTGGCGATCTCCATCGGCGAGAAGGCGTGCACATGCATCGAGGGCACCTTCTCCTTGACCGCGCGCACCAAATCGCCATACGCGGTGACCGGCAGCTCGGGGTCGATCCCCCCTTGCATGCAGACCTCGGTGGCACCGGCGACGTGCGCTTCCCAGGCCCGGTCGGCCACCTCCCGGCTGGACAACGAAAACGCGTCGGCGTCGCCCTTGCGCTGGGCGAAGGCACAGAACCGGCAGCCGGTGTAGCAGATGTTGGTGAAGTTGATGTTGCGGTTGACCACGAAGGTGACGTCCTCACCGACGACATCGCGCCGCAGCGCATCAGCGAGCCCCGCAACGGCATCCAGCGCTGGGCCGGTGGCCGTGGCGAGTGCGAGGTACTCGGCGTCGCTGCCGCCGGCGGGATCGCGTTCGGCCGCGCGCAGAGCGGCCGCGACGTCGGTGTCGATTCGTTCCGGCGCCCGCGCCGCCAACTCGCCGGCCCGGACCCGGATGGACTCCCAGTCGCCGAAGGCACTGCCGAGGTCGCTGCGCGCCGCGGTCCGCCTGCCCTCGGTATCGATCGACGCACCCAGATCGGTACGACCCAGGGATTCGGCCGCCTCATCGGGCTCCTGCCAGGGCCGCCCCGTCGGACTGATGTCGCGGGCGAACCCGGTGCCGGGGTCGGCCAGCGCGGCGAGGTGGCCGGCCACGCGGGGGTCGATCCACCCGGCCGGCGCCTGCACGTACTTGGGCGCCGCCGTCAGCCGTTGCACCAGGTCGAAACCCGCCTCGGCGGTGACGGCGGCCAGATCGTCGAGAGCCGGCCAGGGCCGTTCCGGGTTGACGTGGTCGGGAGTCAACGGGGAGACCCCGCCCCAGTCGTCGACACCAGCGCCGAGCAGGGCCAGGCACTGCGCCCGCGACACCAGGTTGGGGGGTGCCTGGATGCGCATATCGGGACCCAACACCAGTCGGGCCACCGCGACGGTCGCCAGGAATTCGTCGAAGGCGGCGTCGGGGGCATCCGCCATCGCGGTGTCGCCCTGCGCCCGGAAGTTCTGCACGATCACTTCCTGGACGTGGCCGAACTCCTTGTTCACGCGCCGGATGGCATGCAGGGTCTCCGCACGCTCAAGGGGGGTTTCGCCAATCCCGACCAGCAACCCAGTGGTGAACGGGATGGCCAGCCGGCCGGCGTCGGTGAGGGTGCGCAACCGGACTGCAGGATCTTTGTCCGGGCTGCCGTAATGGGCCAGGCCGCGGGTCTCGAACAGCCGACGCGACGTGGTCTCGAGCATCATCCCCATCGAGGGCGCCACCGGCCGCAACCGCGACATCTCCGCCCAACTCATCACGCCCGGGTTGAGGTGCGGAAGCAGACCCGTCTCCTCGAGCACGCGGATGGCCGCGGCGCGAACGTAGTCCAGCGTCGAGTCGTAGCCGCGCTCCTCGAGCCACTGCCGGGCCTCCGGCCAACGCGCCTCCGGGCGATCGCCGAGGGTGAACAGTGCCTCCTTGCACCCTAGTTCGGCACCCCGCCGGGCGATGGCGACGATCTCGTCGGCCTCCATGTACATGCCGCGACCCGACGCTCGGAGCTTGCCCGGGACCGTGACGAAGGTGCAGTAGTGACAGATATCCCGGCAGAGGTGGGTGACCGGGATGAAGACCTTCCGCGAGTAGGTGACCGGCAACCGTCCCCGGGGACCGCGCCGATCCGCCGAGGTCAATCCGGCGTCGCGGACCCGGGCCGCGCTGGAACACAAATCCGCGAGGTCCTCGTCGCGTGCCGTCAACGCGATGGCGGCCTCATCGACGTTGAGGGCCACGCCGTCGCGGGCCCGCCGCAGCACCCGGCGCAGGGCAGCGGGCGATGTCATCGGTGAGTCTGCGAATCTGGGGCCCCGGCCACCGGCATGAACCCAACAGTAGTACCGGTCGCCCGCATCGCGGGCAGCAGCACCCGGCGGGCGGCAACTATGCCGTTTCTCAGGTTCGGGCGTATGCTCTCAGCAAATTCCCAGCCGTGACTAGCAATGGCTAGCAACGCCCAGCAATAGAGGTGAAGGACTGTCATGACCGAATCGTTTGGCCTGTCACTCCGCGCGCTGTCGACCGCCGCCATGGGCGCATCGGTGTTCGGCGCGGCGGTGTTGGTGCCGGTGGCACCGTCCGGTCCGATGCCGTCGGTCTCTGCGGCCGTGCAGTTGAGCGCCGCCGCGACCCCGCTGCTGCTCCAGCCGAGCGCCGCTCTCGACGCGCAGGCCGTGGCGGCCGCCACCTCGGCGGGCAGCCTGGTCAAGCAGGCCTACGACGCCTTCGAGCCGTGGGTGGCCTACGGCTTCGAACTCGCCCAGTACGCCCTGAGTTGGGTGCCCGGACTCTGGTGGGTCGCGCCCGGCATCGACCTGGCGTACTTCAGCATCGAGCCGCTGGTCCAGGCCGGGGTGTACGTGTTCGCCGACGTGATCTCCCTCGACTTCGCCCAGATCGGCCCCGACATCCAGCAGGGCATCCAGGATTCCGTCAACAACTTCGTCAGCTACGGGCTCGCCTGGCTCAACAGCTTGGTCCCGCTGCCACCGATCCCGCCGATCCCGCCGCTGCCGGGTGCCACCGTCTCGGCAGGCCCGGCAGCATCCTCCGCCGCCGCGAGGCGGACCGCAGTCCCCGCCGCCGCCACGCCGGTCATCACCGACGTCGCGCCGGTCATCCCCGACGTTGCTGTTGCGCCGGGTATCCCCGACGTTGCCCCGGCGCCGGCCGACGATGCCGACACCTCGGTGCCGGCGGTCACGCCCGCCGAGGAGATCGCGGTTCCGGCGGCGATCGAGACGCCCAAGCCCCGGCGGGCGCAGAGCCGTACCGCCAGCCTCCCGAGGCCCGCCGCGACCCGCAACGCACCGGCCGCGGCCGACGCTTCGGCGCCGGACGGCAGCGAGGCTCCCCCGCCCGCCAGGGCGGCCCGGGCCGACCGCGGCCGCTGAAGTCCGGTTACGGAATCCGCCGCAGCAGCAGCGCGGCCGGGAGCGCGCCCAGCAGCAGGAAGATCAATACCGAAAAGCCCATGATTCCGGGTCCACCGAAGACGATGTCCCCGCCGGGGCCGCCCAGGGTCAACGCGGTCACCGTCGCCAGCCAGGCCCACAGCGGCAGCGCGGCGAGCCGGCGGGACTCGGTCCACTGGCTGGCCGCCCACACCAGCGCCGCGTTGACCAGGCCGCTGAGCACGGCGCTGACCGGAACGGGAACCGGGCCGAGATAAAGCGGGAGGAGCAGGGCACCGGCCAACGCCGACAGCACCCCGTCGAGGGTGAGAATCCCCAGCATGGCCCGCCCGATCACCGCGCCGGGTTCAGCAAAGGTCATCAGGACAGATCCAGGCCCGCCAGCAGGTCGCGTTCCCAACCCCTCTCGTCGGTCCCGCCCGGCTCGCCGGACACCAGGATGTAGTGCTCCTCCGCGAGTAGGGGCAGGGCCATCTTGTTGGACAGGCTGAAGGCACGGCCGGTGGGCCCCAGCACCACCTGGGTGGCGTGCGCGCCGATCGCCGCCGCTTTGGCCGCCAGGTGGTCGGGAGCCGCGATCGCCGCCGTGATCCGGTCATCGGTGAAACCGAAGTCCGTCTCGGTGGGCGGGACGACCCAGTCCGGCAGGACGTCGTCATCGCCCAGGGCGTCGACGCCGGCACGGAAGGCGGCGGCCGAGAGGACCACCCAGTAGAACTTCGGAACACGCCAACGGTCGACGGCAGCATCGACGGCGGCGGTGGTGACCCGGTGGGCCTGGATGTGATCGGGGTGGCCGTACCCACCGTCGGGGTCGTAGGTCACCACCACATGGGGACGCAGCTCGGCGATGATGTCGGCCAGTTCGGCCACCGCCTCGTCGACATCGGCGTCGGCGAAACGGGTGCGCGACCGCGCCGGTGTGCCGGCCATGCCCGAGTCCCGCCACCTACCGGCGCCGCCGAGAAACCTTGGTTGGGACACCCCGAGATGATTGAGCGCGGTCGTGAGTTCACCGATGCGGTAGCCGCCCAACTGGTCGGCGTCCCCGACACCGAGTTGCGCCCACCGTTCGCCGATGATTTCACCCTCCTCGCCGAGCGTGCAGGTGACGACGGTGACCTCGGCCCCGGTGGCGACATAGTGCGCGATGGTGACCCCGTTGTTGATGGTCTCGTCATCGGGGTGGGCGTGCACGAAGACCAGTCGCGGGACGGTAGCCATGCCGCAAGACCCTACCGACTGCCTACCCACTGCCTCAGAACACGACCGTCTGGTTTCCGTGCCGGATGATGCGGTCCTCGCCGTGCCAGGGGCCTCAGGGGCCGGTCTTCACCCAGCGGCCGGCGTCACCGACGATCCCCACCGGCACCGCGCCCGTCAGACTGACGTTGGCGACGCTGGGGCCGGCGGCGACGATCGTGGTGTCCTGCATGATTGGGAGTACGGTCGCCATGGCCCACAGCCGCGGTTCCACGGCTGCGATAACGTCGTCGATCCGAAGCGAACCATCAAGGGCGCCATCGATTTTCGCCTGGATTCCCCGATCGCAGATGCCGGTCAGGTTGGACGGAGCCCGCACCAGCGGGGCGGCGTCGGGCGGACGCGTCGTGGTGCTGGTAGGCGACGGACTGCCGGACGGCGGGCTCGCCGGAGGGGGCGAAGGCGCCGGAGTGGTCGGCACCGGGGTGGCTTCCAGGGCCGGACACCCGTAGCGCGACGCGAGCAGCGTGGCCAGATCACCGCCGGCGGCAGTCCACCCCACGATCGCATCCACCTGGTTCTTCGCCAGGGCGGCGCCGTACAGGACCGGGGGTTCCAACGCCAGCACCGTCGCCGCGATGCCCGCTCCGCGCAACTGGTCTGCCGCGGTGTTGGCCACGGCCACCGAGGTCGGATCGTTGGCCGCCGCGCCGATCACCAGCGACAGGGTCTCGCCGTCGCGGCTGATGCGCCCCCGGGTGATCTCCGGCGCAGTCGTCGTGCCCGGCGGTGAGACAGGCCGGGCCTTGGCATCGGGATCCACCTCATAGCCGGCCTTGCCGAACAGTTCCAGCGCGGCCTCTTTGCCCAGTGCCTCCGGCGCGGTGGCGACGTACCCCGGATCGCTCGGCGCGCGCACCAGTGCTTGGTCCAGCGTCACCGAGTTGTCGCTGCCCGCTCCCACGGCGGCGAGCAGTTCGACATCGAGCAGTCCCAGAATCGCCTTGCGCACCAAGGGATCAGCCAGCTTGGGCTGCTGGGCGCGCAGGATCATCCGCATCACCCGGGGGGTGATCACCCGCGCGGTGCGGACATCGGGGATGGCGGAAAGTTGCGCGAACGCCGCCGCCCCGCCGTGCACCTGGGCCACCTGGGTGTCGCCGTTGCGGATCGAGTCGGCCAGCGCGGCCGGGACCCCCGCGCGGCGGAACAGAATCTGGTCCGGTTTCGCCGGCGTTCCCCAGAAGCGATCGTTGCGGGCCAGCAGAATCTCGTCGCGTTGGGGATCGATGGACTCCACCCGGAACTGGCCGCCGGTCACCGACAGCGTGCGGGCCAGTCCGGCCGGGAAGCCACCGGGGACGTCCTTGACGATGTGCGACGGCAGCAGGTCGGTGAACAGCTCCCGCCAGGCCGGGTAGGGCTGGGAGAACGTCACGACCGCGGTCTTGCCGCCGTCCACCGATTGCACGCCGGTGATCAGGTCGTAGCCGGCCGGGTCGACCACACCGGGCTGGCTGACCATCTGGCGCCAGAGGTACCAGAAGTCGTCGGCGGCGATGGGGGCGTTGTCGGTCCAGGCGGCCTCGGGCCGGATCGTGTAGGTCACGGTGAAGGGGCGGTCACGGGTGACCTCCGCGGAGACCAGCAGGGCAGGGTCCAGCTCCCACCGCGACCCGGTTGGGGTGTCCGGGTCGGGCACGGGGCGAAAGGCGCTCGGCAGGACCAGCGCGCTGATCGCGGCGTTGACCGGGGACTGGTCGGAGAGCAGATGCGGATTGAATCCCGCTCCGATGGAGTCGATCGCCATGATGATCTGGGGTGCCGGCGGGGCGGGGGCCGCCGACTGCGAGGTCTCGGTGCTCTGCGGTGCCGGCGGTGGATCGACCGTGCAGCCCACGATCATCACCACCGAGAGCAGCGCACCGGCAGCACGCACTCCGGCCGGTCTGCTCCGGCCCGGGCCCGGTCTCCTCAGCACGCCGCTCAGCGTATCGACCGGCCGCCGCGAGACCCCGTCACGCGTTCTGCGCCTTGGCGCGGGAGCGGCTGCGGGCCCGGGTGGTGGCGTCGAGCTCGACCTTTCGGACCCGGACGATCTCCGGAGTCACCTCGACGCACTCGTCGGCCGCGCAGAACTCCATGGCCTGCTCGAGGTCGAGTTCCATCGGCCGGGCCAGCGTCTCCATCACATCGGCCGTCGAGGAGCGCATGTTGGTCAGCTTCTTCTCGCGGGTCACGTTGACGTCGAGATCCTCCGCGCGCGGGTTGATGCCGACGACGTGGCCCTCGTAGGTGTCGTCACCGGGCTCGACGAAGAAGGTTCCCCGGTCGGCCAGCTGGATCATCGCGAACGGCGTGACCGAACCGGCGCGGTCGCTGACCAGCGAGCCGGTGTGTCGGGCCCGGATCTCCCCGGCCCACGGCCGGTAGCCGTCGAACACCGCGTTGGCGATCCCGGTCCCGCGGGTCAAGGTCAGAAAATCGGTGCGGAATCCGATCAGCCCGCGGCTGGGCACGACGAAGTCCATCCGGACCCAGCCCGCCGCATGGTTGGCCATCTCCTCCATCCGGCCCTTGCGCGCGGCCATCAACTGGGTGACCGCGCCGACGAACTCCTCCGGACAGTCGATGGTCAGGGCCTCGTAGGGCTCGTGGCGTTTGCCGTCGATCGTCCGGGTGACCACCTGAGGCTTCCCGACGGTCAGCTCGAACCCCTCCCGGCGCATCTGTTCGACGAGGACGGCGAGGGCGAGCTCGCCGCGGCCCTGCACCTCCCACGCATCGGGCCGGTCGATGTCGACGACCCGGATCGACACGTTGCCGACCAACTCCGAGTCCAGCCGGGACCGCACCATGCGTGCGGTCAGCTTGTGGCCGGAGACCTTGCCCGCCAGCGGTGAGGTGTTGGTGCCGATCGTCACCGAGATGGCCGGTTCGTCGACGGTGATCCGCGGCAGCGCATGGGCGTGATCCGGGTCGGCGAGAGTGTCGCCGATCATGATCTCCGGTATGCCCGCCACGGCGACGATATCCCCCGCGCCCGCTTCCTCGGTCGGGTTGCGCTCCACGCCGACGGTGGTCAGCAGTTCGGTGATCTTGGCCGAGGTGATCACCGGCGCACCGTCGACCTCCCGCATCCAGGCCACCTGCTGGCCCTTGCGCAGCCGGCCGTTGTAGATCCGGATCAACGCCAGCCGGCCCAGGAAGGCCGACGCGTCGAGGTTGGTGACCAGGGCCTGCAGCGGTGCCTCCGGGTCGCCCTGCGGCGGGGGGATGTGCTCGAGCAACACCTCGAAGAGCGGGTCGAGGTTCTCCCCGTCGGGGTTCTCGCCGTTGGCCGGTTCGGTGGTGCTGGCGATCCCGGCCCGGCCCGAGGCGTACAGCGTCGGCAGGCCGAGCGCATCCTCGGCGGCTTTCTGGGCTTCGGGATCGAGATCGGAGGCGACGTCGAGCAGCAGATCGTGGCTCTCCGAGACCACCTCGGCGATCCGGGCGTCCGGACGGTCGGTCTTGTTGACCACCAGGATCACCGGCAGATGGGCTGCCAGCGCTGTGCGCAGCACGAACCG
>SYAB01000027.1 GCA_005787665.1 Actinomycetota bacterium | reverse complement strand
GCCCGCACGACGCATCTCGTGACGAGGGTGACCGCACCCACCGCAGCAGTTGATTGACGGACGGAGCCCGCATGCCGCAGCGCGAATCGATCACGCTCGATACCCCCGTTTTCGATCAGGACCGGGCCGAGGCGGCAGTTCGGGAACTGCTGTTGGCTGTCGGGGAGGATCCTGAGCGTCAGGGTCTCAAGGACACCCCGGCGCGGGTCGCGCGCGCCTTCCGAGAGATGTTCGCGGGCCTCTACACCGATCCGGACGCGGTGTTGGACACCACCTTCGACGAGAAACATGACGAGCTGGTCCTGGTCAAACAAATCCCGATGTACTCGACCTGCGAGCATCATCTGGTGGCATTCCACGGGATGGCGCACGTCGGCTACATCCCCGGCATCGACGGCCGGGTGACCGGTCTCTCCAAGCTCGCGCGGGTGGTGGACCTCTACGCCAAACGCCCGCAGGTCCAGGAGAGGCTCACCGCCCAGATCGCTGACGCGGTCATGCGCAAACTCCATCCTCGCGGCGTGATCGTGGTCATCGAGGCGGAGCATCTGTGCATGGCCATGCGGGGTGTGCGCAAGGCGGGGGCGATCACTACCACCTCCGCGGTGCGCGGGCTGTTCAAGACCAACGACGCATCTCGAGCCGAGGCGCTGGATCTCATTCTCCGCAATTGACCGGGGGAACTCGGCGTATGCGGGTGATGGGGATTGTCAACGTCACCGATGACTCCTTCTCCGACGGCGGACGCTACATCGACCCGGATCGCGCCGTCGAGCACGCCCGGTCGCTGGTGGCCGACGGTGCCGACATCATCGACGTCGGCGGTGAGTCGACCCGGCCGGGAGCGGTGCGCATCCCTGCGTCTGTGGAAGTCTCACGCGTCGTTCCTGTGGTCAAATGTCTTGCTGGACAGGGGATTACGGTCAGCATCGACACCATGCACGCCACTGTGGCCCGGGCGGCCCTCGATAACGGTGCGGCGATGGTCAACGACGTCAGCGGCGGCCGCGCCGACCCCGAGATGGCCGGTGTGATCGCGCGTGCGGGGGTCCCGTGGGTGCTCACGCACTGGCCCTCGGCGCGAGCGGACCAACCGCACGAGGTCCCGAGCTACCGCGACGTCGTCACCGAGGTCCGGGACGATCTGCTGGCCGCCACCGATGCCGCGGTGCGCGCCGGGGTGGACCCGAACCTTCTGATCATCGACCCGGGACTGGGTTTCGCCAAGACCGCCCAACACACCTGGGCCGTGCTCCACGCGCTGCCGGAGTTCGTGGCGACCGGGATCCCGGTGCTGGTCGGCGCATCCCGCAAGCGATTCCTGGGTGCGTTGTTGGCAGCGGAGGACGGTACGCCACGCCCGCCGTGCGGACGGGAGACGGCCACAGCCGTCATCTCGGCACTGGCCGGCCTGCACGGGGCGTGGGGGGTGCGCGTGCACGATGTGCGATCGAGCGTCGATGCGGCAAAGGTTCTCGACGCATGGCAACACCCACCCGGGAGTGGCGGTTCGGATGACTGATCGAATTGAATTGCGCGGTCTGGCCGTTCGGGGCAGGCACGGGGTCTTCGACCACGAACGCCGCGACGGGCAGGACTTTCTGGTCGACATCACGGTGTGGATCGACTTGGCCGCGGCGGCCGCCAGCGATGATCTCGTCGACACCTACGACTACGGCGTGCTGGCGGCGCGTGCCGCCGAGATCGTGGCCGGCAAGCCGCGGAATCTGATCGAGACGGTCGCCGCGGAGATCGCAGACGATGTGATGGGCGACGCCCGTGTGCACGCCGTCGAGGTGATCGTGCACAAACCCCAGGCGCCCATCCCGCTGACCTTCACCGACGTCGCCGTCGTCGCCAGGCGTTCCCGCCGGGGCGGGCGCGGACAGATCCTCCCGGTCCAGACATGACCCGCGTCGTGCTGTCCATCGGATCCAATCTCGGGGACCCCCTTGCCAGACTGCAGGCAGCCGTCGACGCCGTCGGCGACGCCGTCATCGCGGTATCGCCGGTCTACGAGACCGACGCCTGGGGCGGGGTGGAGCAGCAGCCGTTCCTCAACGCGGTGATGATCGCCGAGGCGGCCGGGGTCGACGCCCACGCCTGGTTGCGCCGGGCGCAGGCGATCGAGCTGGCGAACCAGCGGGAACGGGTCCGCAAGTGGGGCCCGCGCACCCTCGACATCGACCTGGTGACGTGCGCGGACGGCGATACCGAGGTGATCTCCGCGGACCCCGTCCTGACCCTGCCCCACCCCCTGGCGCACCGTCGGGCGTTCGTGCTGATCCCGTGGCTGGCCGTTGAACCGGCGGCTCAACTGACGGTCGCCGGCCGTCGCCGGCCGGTACGCGAACTTCTCGCCGAGCTGGATGACGACGAGCCCTCAGGGGTGCGGGAGACCGACCTCCGCCTGGTCCAGAAGGGTGGAACCGGCTGATGGGGCCGACCCGCAAGCGTGACCTCGCGGGCGCGGCGATCGCCGCGGCGATATTCGGCTACCTGGCGATCCACGTGCTCTACCGTCACTTCCCGCCGATCACGATGTGGACCGGGCTGTCCCTGCTGGCGGTCGCGGCCGCCGAGGCCTGGTGGGGGTTCTCGGTTCGCGCCAAGATCGCCGACGGCAGGGTCGGCGTCGGTTCGGGAATGGTGCACCCGCTCGCGGTGGCACGCACCGTCGCGGTCGCCAAGGCGTCGGCGTGGGTCGGCGCGATCGCGCTGGGCTGGTGGTTCGCCGTGGTGGTCTACCTCATGCCCCGCCGCGGCGAGTTGCGGGTGGCCGCGGCCGACACTCCGGGTGCGGTCGTTGCTGCCGTCAGTGCGTTCGCACTCGTTGCCGCCGCGCTCTGGCTGCAGTACTGCTGCCGGTCGCCGGGCGAGCCGGATGGCGGCGAGGAGCCTGCCACCAACTAGCAACGTGGCGCGTCAGCAGCAGCTTGTCGCGACGGGGAAATCCGATTTCCACCCGGTACAGTCACCCCCATGACCGTCCAGTCCCGCGGCGCCCGCAGCCGTCGCGGCGGCCGCGGGCCTGGTTGGCCGCTCCTGACGGGGTTGCTGGTCCTGGCGATTCTCGCCAGTTCGACCCTGGTGTTCACCAACCGGGTGGAGTTGTTACGGCTCGCGGTCGTCCTCTCGCTGTGGGCAGCGGTCATGGCGGCGTTCGTCACCGTGGTGTACCGCCGGCAGAGCGAACTCGACCAGGCCCGGGCGCGTGACATGAAGTTCGTCTACGACCTCCAACTCGATCGGGAGATCTCGGCGCGACGGGAGTACGAACTCTCCGTGGAGGCCCACCTCCGCCGGCAGATGGCGCGGGAACTGCGTGCACAGGCCGCCGATGAGATGGCGGCCCTGCGATCCGAACTGTCCTCGCTGCGCTCCCAACTCGAGGTGATGCTCGGGACGGACCTCGGCGAGCGCCCCGCCCTGGAGAATGACCGGGTCGCGGTCCCGATGCCTGCAGCGCCGGGCCGTATCGAGAGCAGCAGGGTGACCGTGGTGACCGAGGACGTCATCAGGATTGCCGCTGCCGAGACGCTGGTCGACAGTCCGATCATCGATGTTCCCGAGGAGCCGCTTGCCCCCCCGGAGCCCCCGGCGCCGGCGGAGGAGCGGCACGCCCCTCGTGATGACGCCGACGGTCTCGGCCGGCCGGCCGAGGATCCGCCGGTTCCGCAGCGGCCGGCGCCGCCGCATCCGGAGGTTCCGTGGCGGCCCCCGGAGGTTCGGCGCGGCCGGCACTCGGGCGGCGATGCGGCCCGGGCTCCGCACCGGCCCGCCCCCGTC
>SYAB01000239.1 GCA_005787665.1 Actinomycetota bacterium | reverse complement strand
GGACGGGAAGGTGTTGGTCGAGAAGCGCGAGTGCACGATGCCCAGCGCGCTCTCCATCCGCTCGTCCTGCAGGTCGAGGTAGAAGGCCCGCAACTGCGGGGTGGTGAGCATGCCCTTGTAGATCAGCGTTGCGCCGGACAGGCTCGGGAAATAGACGGTCTCGCGCCCCGGGCCGTCCTGTCCGGGCCCCTTGGTGCCCAGCTCGTGCTCAGCGCGCTTACGGACCACATAGGCCCGCCGCTCCAGCTCCATCCCCGACGCGCCGCCGATGAACAATTGGCGGAAGGTCGGCATCGCGTCACGGGCGAGCGCGCCCAGCGACGAGTCGTCGGTCGGCACATCGCGCCACCCCAGGACGGACAGCCCCTCGGCTTCGACGATCTTCTCCACCGCCTCGCAGGCCGCGACGGCGTCGCGGGAGGACTGCGGCAGGAAAGCGATGCCGGTGGCGTAGGAGCCTTCGTCGGGCAGGTCGAACTCACAGACCGCACGCAGGAACCGGTCCGGGATGCCGATCATGATCCCGGCGCCGTCGCCACTGTTGGGCTCCGCGCCCGCCGCGCCGCGATGCTCGAGATTCAGCAGGGCGGTGATGGCTTTGTCGACGATGTCGCGGCTGCGACGGCCGTGGATGTCCACGACCATGGCGACGCCGCAGGCGTCGTGTTCGTACGCGGGGTTATAGAGCCCGACGCTACTGGGCATACGCACCTCACCCTTCAAAAGTTGCGCGGCGGTTCGACCGTGGTGTGTGGCTGGCGCCGCGCCCCGTCGGGTTCCTCCGTGCGTCGGTGAACGGCGGCCCTTCTGTGGTGTATCAACAGGTACCCGAAACGATATGTTCGTCTGGCCCGACATGCCAACTTAGTCAAGCCTTAGTGCGGGTTGGGCTCGCTTTTTCCTGCGGGGCGGCGCTCGGGCGTGGAAAAATCACCGGCGCATCGTTCGTACTCGCTAAGGGGTCTTGTGACTGCTCCAACCCTGACGCACCGCCTGACGGCGGAGTTCATCGGCACGTTCTGGCTGGTCTTCGGCGGCTGCGGGGCCGCGGTCTTCGCCGCCAACCCGGCCGGGGACAACTCCGTTGGTATCGGCTACCTCGGCGTCTCACTCGCGTTCGGCTTGACCGTACTCACCGGGGTGTACGCCTTCGGCACCATCTCCGGTGGGCACTTCAACCCCGCGGTGACCCTGGGCGCGGCCATCGCCAAACGGGTGGAATGGGCCGCCGTAATCCAGTACTGGGTCGCCCAGGTGCTCGGCGGCCTGCTTGCAGGACTGGCCATTCTCGTCATCGCCCAGGGCCGGCCCAAATTCAACGCCAGCGGCAACATGGCCGCCAACGGCTACGGGGCGAACTCCCCGCACGGCTACTCGATGATGGCGGTGCTGATCGTCGAGGTTCTGCTGACGTTCATCTTCCTGCTGGTGATCCTGGGTTCCACCGACGACCGCGCGCCTAAGGGGTTCGCCGGCATCTCGATCGGCCTGACGCTGACCCTGATCCACCTGATCTCCATCCCGATCTCCAACACCTCGGTCAACCCGGCCCGTTCCACTGGCGTCGCGTTCTTCAACGGTGCGGGGGCGCCAGGACAGCTGTGGTTGTTCTGGCTGGCGCCCCTGGTCGGCGCAGCCCTGGCCGGGGCGCTCTATCCGGTGTTGTTCGGCCGGGGCGAGGAGCTCGCCGAACGCCCGGTGCGAGACGCCGCGCTGGAGAGCTGATCCGGCCGCTTCACAGCCGGCTGATGTCCTGCACCGCCAACCGGGGACCCCGGCGCGGCAGGCGGGCCAGACCGCTGACCTCGAGCGCCCGCACCGCCCGATAGCGGTGCGGGCGCATCGGCTCGAGTAGCTCGACCATCGCGACGTCGTCGATCGGGTGGCCCAGAAGCGTCCAGCCGATCATGGTGGCCAGGTGGTAGTCGCCGACCGAGAGCGCATCGGCGTCGCCGAAGGCGCGCTGGGCGGTCTCGGCGGCGGTCCACACCCCGACGCCGGGCAGCGCGGTGAGTGCCCCGCGGGCCTCGGCGGGCGGACGGCCGCTCAGCCGTTCCAGCGACTCGGCGCGCCGGGCGCAGCCGACGATGGTGCGGGCACGACCGGGGTCGACGTTGGCGCGGTGAAACTCCCAGGACGGGATGGCCCGCCACACCTCCGGAGGTGGCGGCACCCGCATGGTGGCCGGCGCCGGACCGGGCGCGGGTGTGCCGAATGTGGTGACCAGCAGCCGCCAGGACCGGAAGGACGCGACCCCTTGGACGCGTTGCTCGAGCACCGCGGGGATCAACGCTTCGAGGACTCGGCCGGTGCGACCGATCCGCAGGTGCCGAGCGTTGTCTCTCGCGGCGGCGAGGACCGGGTGCTGCGGCTCGAAATCGCCGGCGTCGTCGTCAGCACCGAGCAGGGCGGGCAGGTTGTCGGCGAACTCCTGCGCCCCCTCGCCCCACGTCGTGCAAGTGACGGTGTCGGCGGCGACTCGGGTGATCCTGGCGGTGACCGGTCCGCTGCCCTGCAGGCTGGTCCGCCAGATGGCGCGCTGCTCGTCGACCTGGAAGCAGGGGTCACGCGGCCCGCGTCGCTGCGGCGCCAGGGTGTAGCCCGGACTGGCCGGGCCGGGGAAGGTGATTGTGCGTTCGATCGGCACGAAACCGTCAGGGCCGCTGGGCGATACGGTCGGCCAGCGCGGCGATCGGCGAGGTGTTGGCGCGGCCGCCTTCCTCGTGACGGTCGGCGACCTTGTAGGCGGAGTAGAGGCCCCGAACGCCGATCCAGCGCAGCGGTTCGGGCTCCCAGGCCTTGGCGCGGTGGTCGACCCAGGGCAGTGCGGTGAGCGCGGTGGCGCGCTCGAGCACCAGATCCGCCAGGGTACGGCCCGCCAGGTTGGTGGCGGTGACGCCGTGGCCGACGTAACCGCCGGCCTCGCCGATACCGGTCGCCGGGTCCAGGCTGATGCTCGCCGACCAGTCCCGCGGCACGGCCAGCACACCGCACCATCCGTGTGCGATCGGCACGCCGCGGGTCTGCGGGAGGACGGTGTTGAGGACGCCGGTGAGGTAGTCGATGGTGCCCTGTCCGACGACGCCGTCGCGGTCGATCCGCGACGCGTACCGGTAGGGCACCGCCCGCCCGCCCAGCGCGATGCGTCCGTCAGCGGTGCGCTGGGCGTAAAAGAAGCCGTGCGCGAGATCTCCTAGGGTTTCACAACCCGCCCAACCGATGTCGTCCCACACCTGCTGGGGCAGTGGCTGCGTGGCGATCATGGCACTGTTCATCGGCAGCCAGCGCCGCCGCAGACCCCGCATCCGGGCGGTGAAACCCTCGGTGGCACGCAGGATCACCGGGGCCCGCACCGCACCCATCGGCGTCACCGCGCGCCCGGGGACGATCGCGGTGACGGGGGTCTGCTCGTACACGCTCACGCCGAGTCGCTCGACGACGTCGGCCAGTCCCCGCGCCAACTTCGCCGGCTGGATGCGGGCGCACTGCGGGTTGAACGTGCCCAACTGCACGCTGTCCACCCGGACCCGAGCGGCCGCCTCGGTCGCGGTGAGCATCTCGACGCCCTCCACACCCCATTTTCGGTCCTCGTCGAATTCAGCGCGAAGCCTCTTGGCCTGGGCCGGATTTCGGGCCACCTCCAGGTTGCCGCCCTTGTGGATGTCGGCGTCGATCCCTTCGAGATCGGCCACCCCGATCACCTCGTCGACGGCCTCGTTCAGCAGGCGCTGCCAGGCGACGACGGAGTCCCTACCGTGCTCCTTGGCCATCAGACCGCGGTGACCCGGGGGCAGTCCGGAGAGCCATCCACCGTTGCGCCCCGATGCCCCGAAACCGGCGAACCGGGACTCCAGCACGGTGATTCGCAGGCCCGGGTCGGCCTGTTTGAGGTAGTAGGCGGTCCACAGACCGGTGTATCCCGCCCCGATGATGCAGACGTCGGCGTCGCGATCCCCGGGCAGCGCCGGACGGGGGGTGGGCAACCGGGCGAACCAGTGCGAGACGGCGCCATTGCGGAGCATGGTGAGAATCCTTCCAGAGTTTCGGGTGCGGCATGCAGTGCAGGGTGGCGGCTCCGCACCGTGGCCCGCTCAGGTACTTACGGGAATTGCGATGGCACCGTCGGGCCGTCGTTGACCGACCAACCAGACGTCTTGGCCACGGTATGGCCTCAGTCGAGGTGCCGGTCGGCATCCATGCGTTGGTGAAGTACACGCACCACATCGTTCACGTCGTCGCTGCCAATCCGGTAATACAACGTGTGCGACCGACAGCGTGCTTGCGGTAGCCAGTGCGTACGTCATTGCAGGCCCGTCCGATCGTCGGATTGGACACGATGCGTTCGATCGCACGCTGGACTTCACGCAGGTACTCCTCGGCCTGATCGTCATCCCACCGCTCAGAGCTGTAATCCCAGATCTGTTCCAGGTCGGCGCGTGCTGCTGGTGAAAGCACGTACCGGCTCACCGGTGGCGAGACTCCTCGGTTCGCTTACGCGCAAAGAACTCGTCGAAGTCGAACGGCGTCGAGTCCCCACTTTGTTCGCCAGCAATGAGGGCCTGTCTCAACGCCCGCAGGCGAATCTCACGATCCTCAAGCAACCGCAGGGCAGACCGCACAACGTCGCTGGCCGAGCCGTAGCGGCCGGAAGCAACTTCATTCTCGATGAACGCGCTGAAATGCTCATCGAGGCTGAACGACGTATTCCTACCCACATGCGTGGGGATACCAATTCTTGGTATCCCCAGCCGGCTTCGCCAAGAACTACTCCGACCTGACGCCGACGAACCCGGTTAGCCGTCTACTAGCTCGACACAGTCCCCCGTTTGGCGGCGCGCAGATTCACCCACCACCGAGCGGCCTCCCGGATGGACTCGGACACCGGACGCGGCTGCCAGCCCAGTTCCCGCCGCGCCTTGGCACAGTCGACCGGCGCTTCGGCACGCATGAGGCGCAGGGCGTTGAGGGTGAGCCGTTCGTCGGTCCCCCTCAGCCGCGCCTTGGCGGTGCTCACGGCAGCGAGCGCGTAGGCCACGGGCAGGGGAATGGTCCTCGTCGGAGCCGGAACCCCGGCGGCGTCGGCGGCGATGCGCACCACGTCCGCATTGGTGATCATGCGCTCGGAGATCAGATACCGTTCGCCCACCCGGCCGTGCTCGGCGGCGAGGATCATGGCGCGGGCCGCGTCGTCGACTCCGACCGCCTCCAACTCGATCCCACCCAGGACGAACGGCAGTTTGCCGAACGCCGCCCCGGCGATGATGGCGCCGTGCGGGGTACGCCCCCAGTCCCCGGCGCCGTAGGTAGTGGACACGCACATCGCGACCGCGGGCAACTTCCCCTCTCGGGCGTAGCGCAGCACCATCCGCTCGGCGATCAGCCGGGTGCGGACGTAGTCGGTGGGAGGAGTAGCCCAACCCCGACCGCGGGTGTGCCGCCCGGAGTCGTCGGTGATGTCATCGGCCTCGGTGGCGACCCGGCCCCGGCGGCGCCCGACGGTGGCGTAGCTGCTGGTGTAGACGAACTTTCGGAACGGGTGCTCGGCGTGGACCCCGGCGGCGACATCGAGGACGTGGCGGGTGCCCTCGACGTTGGTGCGGTACAGCGGTGCCGGGTCGGAGAGCCAACCCCGGGTGTCGACGACGCAGTAGTAGACGTCGTCACAGCCGGTCATCGCCGCACGCAGCACGTCGGCGTCGAAGATGTCGCCGGTGAACCGCTCCACGTCGAGGTCGTCGATGCCGGCGGTGTTGGCGCCGTGACGCACCATGACCCGCACCGCGTGGCCGTCGGCGACGAGTTGGCGGGTGACATGACTGCCCAGGAATCCGTTGGCGCCGATGACCAGTTTCACCGGGGCGCACCGTTGGTCTGCATCCATGCGGCGGCCTCGTCGTCGAGAGTGCCGAGCGCCTGAGCCTTCTTGCACCATTTCATCCCGGCCCTAAGGAAGCGCAGCGGGTTGTAGATGTCCTCCTGGCGGCTCCACAGCCCGTCGCCGGCGTAGGTGATGATCGAGATGTTGGTGGCGCTGATGATGGTGCCGTCACCCGGGTCGCGCATCGGGTTGTCCAGTTCGCAGATCACCCGGCCGCGTTCCTCGTCGACGACGTGCCACAGCGACGGGAACGCCGTCATATGGCTGCCGGGAAAGGTCGTCATGGTGCGGTAGATCCAGTCGCGAACCTGCTCGCGGCCTTTCATGGTGCCCAACGCATGCTCGATGTAGTCGACATCGTCGGTGTAGTGCGCCACCCAGGCATCCCAATTGTGGGTGTGGGCGGCGTCGGCGACTTCCTGTTCGAACACGGCGAAGGCGTCGGCGAGTTCGGCGTGGGAGAAGCGGGGCACGCCATCGAACCTACTGCGTGCACCCCCGGCGTGGCATAGTTATGGCATGGCGCGCACACGCTTGAGCACGACCGTCGATGCCGACCTTCTCAACCAGGCCCGGAAGTCTCACTCGGGTGGCAGCGACGCCACCCTCGTCGACGATGCGCTCAGAGCCCTGCTTGCGCGGCAGCGGTCGGCGGTGATCGACGCGGGATACGCCGCGTACGACACG
>SYAB01000238.1 GCA_005787665.1 Actinomycetota bacterium | reverse complement strand
TTGCCGTCATCCCACTGCTCGCGTTCGGCGGTCACGGGATCCAGCCCGGTGTCGATCACCCGCAGCCGGTCGATACCCATCGCGGCGGCGGCGGCGACGACGAAGGGCTGTTCGTCGAGAATGCGCACCCCGTCGGGGCCGCGACGGAGGGTGAACGCCGACAGCGAATCCTGCACCGCCGGGTACATCACCACAGCGTCGACGTCGACCATGGTGCACACCGTGTCCAGGTGCATGGTCGCGCGCTCCTGGGCGATCGGCACAGCCAGCACGGTGTTGGCCAGGTCGTCGTCGAACAGACTGCGCGCCAGCGCTTCCGCCCCCGCTGCGGTGGTCCGCTCCCCGACCCCGACCGCCACCACACCGGGTGCCAGCAGCAGCACATCGCCGCCCTCCACCGGAGCGGCGTGCGATTCGTACGCGCGCCGAACACCGAGGAATCGGGGATGGTGGGCGTAGATCAGGTCGGTCAGCGATGTCTCCCGCACCCGGGCGGGCAGGGCGAGCGAGGTGATCGCGAATCGGGGCCCGATCCAGAACGACGAATCGCGGGTGAACATCAGATTGGGCAGCGGGTCGATGACGAAATCGCCGCCGTGGTGCATCCGCCGCACCAGAGAGTCGGCACCCTGCGGACCCAGCGGCAACTCGGTGAAGGTCATTCCGGCCACCAGAACATGGGCCAACGCCTCCGGCTGAAGGCCGCGAAGGTAGGCCGAGAGTTCCTGCGCCAGCGGATATCCCAGCCGTCGGCTGTCGACGGCGGCGGCGATACCCTGCATCCGCGCCGCGCCGCTGGCCAGGGCCTCGGTGAGCAGGTCCGACACCAGCAGCACCTCAACCCCTCGGGACCGCAACAACGCGGCGAACGCGTCGTGTTCCTCCTGGGCACGGGTCACCCACGGCAGACCGTCGAAGAGCAGGGCGTCATTGTTGCGCGGGGTCAGCCTTCTCAGCTCGGCTCCGGGGCGGTGCAGGATGACGGTGCGAAGTGTGCCGACCTCCGAGTCGACGCCGAGCGCGGCCGCATTCACATCTAGCACCGTATCGCCCACTGCCCGGTTCGACCGATATCGAACGCATGTGCGATACGATCGCCGGGTGTCCGTCCCGGTTCAGGGCTCGTTGTTCGACCACAGCGAGCGTCGCGACCTCGATTCGGGGGCGTGGATCGAGACCCGTTCCGGTTGGGTCGGCGACTGCGGGGCCCTTTTCGGCGAGGTGCGCGAGGCTGTGCCGTGGCGTGCCGAACGCCGACAGATGTACGACCGGGTGCTCGACGTGCCGCGACTGGTGAGTTTCTGCGACCTCAGCACCGAGACGGCGCCACATCCGGCCATCGCGCTGTTGCGCCGGCGCCTCAACGACATCTACGCCGGTGAGCTCGGGGAACCGTTCATCACCGCGGGTTTCTGCCTGTATCGCGACGGCGCGGACAGTGTGGCCTGGCATGGCGACACCGTCGGGCGCAGCAGAACCGAGGACACCATGGTGGCGATCGTCTCGCTGGGCGCCACCCGGATGTTCACCATGCGACCCCGCGGCGGAGGCATCTCGCTCCGGCTGCCACAGGCCCATGGCGATCTGCTGGTGATGGGCGGATCGTGCCAGCGCACCTGGGAACACGCGGTGCCCAAGACAACGGCGGTGTCCGGGCCGCGGATCAGCATCCAGTTCCGGCCTCGGGATGTGCGCTGACGGGGCGCCGGGGTCAACTCCGGACGGCGTTGACGCCCGCGATCAGCAGGTCGCGCGCACGCTGGGTGTTGACCGCAGCCATCGGTTTGTCGGGCACCACAAGGGGATTCGCGGCGACGATGACCTGGTAGTCACCGAAGTGGGCGGAGTAGTTGAAAACCTCGCCGCTGCGGGGCTTGCCCTCGACCACGGTCTGAACCACCCGGTGCACGCCGATCGTGGTCACCCCGTCGATCCGCGGAACCTCGACCGCCTCCACCGTGCCGCGCAACGAGCCGCCGCCGAAGGACACCTTGCGGCAGTCCGGCCCCGGTTCAACGACCGGGACCGGCTCGTTGGTCTGCACGGCGATGACGATGAAGCGATTTCCTTCGCCCTCGGCCGCCACCGCCGCCATGTTGCCCTCCGTTCCGGTGGGGACGAGTTGACCGGCGGCGAACGTGGCACAGTCGGCGGGCTCGAAGCTCACCCCATCGGGCAGCTTCTGTCCGGCGAGGAACTTGGGGTCGATACCGGTCGGGGCGACCTCGGTGACCTTGAACTGCGGACCGAAGCTGGATTTCAGTTCGGAGATCCGGCCGATGTCGGCGACTGGGGCTGGGGTCCCACAAGCCGTCAGAACGGTGGCGAACATTGCCACCACGACCACATTGCGAATCGACATCGCAGCCCAATCTACCCCGGCGCCAGAGCTTCTCAGCCACGCAGCGCCGCCACCGCGGCGGTGAGCAACGCGGCGGCGAAGCCGGGATCCAGCGGCGGGTGCGCCGATCCGGGATCGGTCACCAGCGTGACGAATGCGACGTGGCGGTCGAAGAAGGCCACCGCGGTGACGGCGTCGGACGTGGTCGCGTTGCCGGACTCGACCACCGTCGTGGCCACCGCCCGCCAGGCCGCAGTCCGCGCGCCGGCGATCCCGGGACCTTCGTCACGGGTGACCTCGGCGCGGGTGTGTCCGAAAGTCATTGTCCAGCTTTGACATTGATCCATGAGCTCGGCAGCCGGTGCCGGATCGGGATGGACCGCCGCGACGACGAACACCGTCCCGCCCGGACCGGAGGCCGCCAGCCCCCGCGCGGCAGGGTCAGTGGGTGCGGGATCGGCCAACGCGGCGCATTGCGGCGGGTCGGCGGTCCATCCCGCGCCGAATCCCCACAGCGCCGCCGCGCTCACCGGACCGGCGAGATCGCCGGTCTCGTACCCCGCCGGCAGCGCCGCCCGGACTCGCACAATGTTGCCCGCGCTCACCGCGGAGGGGACCGGGGTCGGGCCGGGCGGCCGTTCCGGCGCCGAACCGCAGCCGGCCGACATCATCGCGACGACGACCGCGACAGCGTGCGCCCTCAGCGGTTGAGCCGCCAGATATCGGTGGACATCACCGTGGCGAACCCGCACCACAGGGGATAGGGGGCCAGGGCGACCCCGAACTTCGGGTCGGCATCGGCGGCCCGCCGGGCCAGGTCGGCACTGCTGACGGCCAGCACCGCCGCCGCCAGCGACGCGGGACCGAGTTTGTGCATCCGGAAGAACACCCAACTCCAGCCGGCGTTGAGGGCCAGGTTCGCGCCGAGCGCAGCCGAGTAGCCGATCGCCTTGCCGTTCTCGCCGTCGGCGCGGAACCGGTTGATCACCGCCGCGGACGTGGCCGCGATGTCGACGTACAACGCGGTCCAGGCGATCGGAAACACCGCATTGGGCGGGACGTAACCGGGCTTGCGGATCGTGGTGTACCAACCCTGGACACCGTCGCGGCTCGCCACACCCCCGGCGACGGCCGCGGCCGCGGCGGCCAGTCCGGTCCCGATCAATGCCTTGCGCATAGGGCTCAACCTACCGTCTCACCTACCGTCTCAAAGCTCACCGGGAGGCGAAGCCTCCCGGGCATCCGGTCCCTGGGTCCGAACACCGTTGGCGCAGGCGGTCAGGTAACCGATATCACCGATACCGATACCGAAGTGGGCCAGCTGTTGCTGACGTAGATGGACTTGCCGTCTGAGCTGACCGCAAGATATTCGGGGTTACGACCGACCTGGATTTGCCGAATGACCTCCTTGGTGGCCGCATCGGCCACCGATACCCAACCCACCCATGCACCCACGGGCTGAACGAACTCTTCATAGGCGACGTAGACGTACTTGCCGTCGGGACTGACCGCGGCGACATTGAGACTGGTTCGACCGATATAGATCTCGCCGGTGACGGTATTCGTGGCGGAGTTGAAGATCCCGACCGAGCGCGAAGTATCCGTCGCCCGGTAGAGCAACGTGCCGTCGGGGCTGACCGCGACGTTGCCACCGCCTGACTGGTAGCGCTGGCTCGGAACCAGAGTGTTTGTGGCGGCGTCCACCACCGAAATCCCAGTGGAGATAGCGACGTAGACCCTGGAGCCATCCGGGCTGACCGACACCCGGTATGCCGGGTTGGCGTCACCGCCTACCCCCGTGACGGTGGCGGTGATGGTTCCGGTGGCGGTGTCAATGACGTCCAGCAGGCCGCCTTCGCTGCCGGCGATACCGCGGTTGCTGGAGACGTAGAGCTTCGTACCGTCCGGGCTCAGGGCCAACCCCCCGATATTCCCTTCGGTGACGCGGATGGTACCGGTCAGAATGGGAACGCCGGTCGTCGTGCTGAATACCTGCACCGCATTGGATCGGAATGTTGTGGTCGCGTACAACGTCTCACCGCTGGGGCTGATCGCCAGCTGATCCAGTCTCGCAGACACCGGCGTCTTGCTGAGGACCTGCTTGGTGGCGGTGTCGATCACCGATATCGCACGTTCGGTGGCATTGTTACCGTCGCTGGCGACATAGACCTTGGTGTTATCGGGACTGAACACCAGCCCGTTCGGATTGCGGCCGACATCGATGGTGTTGGTGACGATGAAGTTGGGAGTGTCGATGGTCGGCACGACCGGCACGGTCACGGTGACGACGGTTGCGGCCAGTCCATCGCTGGCAGTCACCGCAAAGGTGTCCTCAGTCGCACTGGTGGAGGTCGAGGTGTAGATGAATGCGCCGTTGAAATCCAGATCGACCACTCCATAGGTGGGAGCGGTGGTGACGAAATAGGTCATCGGCAGGCAGGTGGGCGCACTGACATTGAGGGACCCGGTGACCACTCCGGTGATCGGGTCGGGTGTGCCGATGGTGGGGGTACCGGCGACCGGCACCAGCCCGAAGCGGGTCTCGATGGACCGGAACACTCCCCACACCAGCGCGCCCAGTGGATTGGTCGGAGCGGTCGGCGAATTGAGGCCCAGCGCCGAGAGCACCCCCACCAGCAGACGTAACACCGGATTGCTGTTAACCCCAAACGGGCTGAGGGATCGAGCCGCCGCCATCGTTGCCCGAGCGGGTGCGACGACCGCCACTGCGGGCGTCGCCGCGTGGGACGCACCGGCTGATGGGTCCGGGGGCGTAGCGCTTGACGCGGCTGCGGAACCGGACAATAAGGAGGTGTCCGTCGGGCTTCGGAACGCAGCGGCGGGCCGACCTGCCAGTCGGGCGCGGACCGCAGGACCTTGATGGTCAACCCGCGCCGCGGCGGGCGCGGTGGCTGCGGCGTCCTGAAGATCCGTCGGCAACAACCCCGACCTACCAGCGCCGAGGCGAACACTGGATCGGTAGTGGGCCAGACCGTCGGGCAGATCCGTCGGCTCCCCCGCCCCACCTGTGCGGAGGCGAACACTGGATCGGCGGTCGGCCGGGGTGTCGGGCAGATCTGTCGGTGCCCCCGCCCCGATACCGTCGGCAGGATCGGCGACGGCAGCGGATGGGCCTGCGGCTCTTGTCTGCGGGCCCCGTTGCTGCCGAGCCCTTGGCGCCAGGGGAGCTTTCGGCTCTGTCGAACCGGCCGTTCGGTCGGACAAGGGGACAGGTTCACTGGTTGAGCCGCTGTCTGCGTAAGCCAGGCCCGATCCGCCCGCGAGTGCCCCGCCAACACCCAGACTAAGCACACCGACGCCCAACCAGGTCCTAATCCATCCCCGGCGGCGACGTGGCGGCGTTGCGAACTGTCGAATTCCCACGGGACGCTCTCCTCCGCTAGCGCGTCGCGACGAACACTACACACGAACTCGGTCGTCCGGGCCGGGATGGGGCGCTGTTCGTGCTCCCACTCGACGCACCACTTTTACCGTCTGACCGGCTCAGCCGATCGAGGCACGCACCACCTGCCGGGTCATCGCGCGGATCTCCTCGGCCAGCGCCGCTTCGATACGCAGCTCGGCAAGGTCGGGCACGGCGATCTCGGTGGTGACCACACCCGGTTCGTCGCGCTCCCACTCGGCGCCGTATCTGTCCAGAATGCTGCGCATCGCCAGGTTGTCGGCCAGCAGGCGGGCGGTGAAGCGCTGCACCCCGCCGACCCGGGCGGCGATCGTCAGCGCGTCCATCAGGAAACCGCCGATCCCGCGACCCTGGTAGTCGTCGGCGACGATGAAGGCGATCTCGGCGACCCCAGGGTCCTCGACATCGCGCACGAACCGGACGTCGGCGACCACCGGTCCGTCGGCGCCGTCGACGAGGACCCACACGAAGTGGTCCACGTAATCGACCTGGAACAGGTAGTCCAGCAGCGCAGGGGTCGGCGCGCGGGTGGACATGAACCGGCGATACAACGTGTCGGTGGAGAACTCCACCGAATCGTGGGCGGAGCGCTGGCTGTCACCGGGCAGGACCGGCCGCAGCATCAGTTCGGTCCCGCCGGCGAAGGAGACCGTGACCGGGATGATGAACGCGGCCAGCCGTTGCCGCACTGTGCGCAGCAACCGTTCGCTCACCCCCGGCAGGTCGGCCATGACGCCGAACGCCTTGTCGTCGCCGAGATAGCCGGACAACTCGCCGTTGGCGGTGACGGTGGCGGTGCGGGGCTTGTCGCGCAACAGCGCGATCTCCCCCAGGATCAGGCCAGCGCCGACCTCGTCGCGTACTACCTCGCCGTCCTCGCCGGTGTGGCTGACACCGGCGGTGCCGGACCGGATCAGGATGAAGGACACCGCCCGCTCGCCCTGGCGCATCAGCACCTGACCTGGCTCGGCGCGCACCGGCCGCAGTCGCTCGGCCAGCGCGGCCAACTGATCGGGCTCGCAGTCCTCGAACAGCGCCATCTCGGCGAGCCCGGCAGCCCGCAGCGCCACCGCCTCCGCGCTGTCATCCGGCACGGTGGTCAGGCCGATCTCGTCGGTCATCGGGTGATCCTGGTCGTCGTTTACTGGGCCAGCAGGTTGACGATGCCACGGAAGGCCACCGGAAGCGCGGCAGCGGCCGGCACGATCATCGATCGCACCGGCGCAAACCCGCTGGCCTGCAGCAGTCCGGCGGTGAGCAGCCGGTAGCGGCGCGACATACCCCGCCACATCCGGTCGTATTCGCCGGCGTCGTCGGCCAGGACACAGTCCACCAGCAGCTCGGCGCCGCCGAAGGCGATACCCAGACCCTCTCCGGTCAGCGCATCGACGTAGCCGGCCGCGTCGCCGACCAGCATCACCCGTCCCGACCGCCGGCCGCGGACCCGCTGGCGCAGCGGCCCCGCCGCCCGGTCCGCCGAACTGTGCGGCGCCCCGTCCAGTCGCGACGCCAGATCGGGGAACTCGGCCAGGTGATCGTCGAACTTGCCCTGGGTGGACGTGAGGATGGCCACCCCGACGCGATCATCGGCCACCGGCGTGACGTAGGCCTCGGTGTGGGCCGCCCAGTAGACCTCGACAGTGTCGCTCCACGGGGGTATCTCGAAATGGCGTCGGATCCCCCAGCGCCGCCGGCCGCGCGCCGGTGCGTTCAGGCCCAGCGAGCGGCGGATGGGCGAGTGCAGGCCGTCGGCAGCGGCGAGATAGCGCGCACGCAGGTCACCGCAGCGCACACCGGCGGAGTCCTGGCTGACCGGGCCGATGTCGCTGTGCACGATCGTGGCCCCGGCGTCCGCGGCCGCGTCGTGTAACGCATCGGACAACTCGGTGCGACGAACGCCCATCCCCTTGCCGGAGCGGAACTCCGCCTCGACCCGGCGGCTGCCGTCGAGGTACGTGATGCCGCGAAAGGGCCTGCCCCGCAGGGAAACCCCGATCTTCTCCAACTGAGCCACGGTGTGCGGCATCAGGCCTTCGCCGCAGGCTTTGTCGATGGGGCCGCGCCGGCGGTCGATCACGACGGTGTCCAGCCCCGCCCGCGCGGCATAGGTCGCGGTGGCCAGTCCGGCCGGCCCGGCGCCGGCGACGATGAGATCGGTCATGCCAACCTCGCCAGGGCCGCGTTCTCGGTCCGGATCCGAGCGGTCAGCAGGGCGGCGTTGAGAAGGGTGAACACGCCGGCGGTGATCCAGGCGGTGTGGACCAGGGGCAGTGCGATGCCCTCGGCCACCACGGCCACATAGTTCGGATGGCTGAACACTCGGTACGGTCCCCCGGCGACGCGCGGGGCGCCGGGGATGACGATGACCCGGGTGTTCCAGCGCGGACCCAACGTCGAGATGCACCACCATCGCAGAGCCTGGGCCGCCACGAGGACGGCCAGCATCGGCCAGCCCAGCCACGGCAGGAACGGCCGGTTCAGCAGCCACACCTCGGCCACACAGCCGAGCAGGAAACCGACGTGCAGGACCACCATCACCGGGTAGTGGCCGAAGCCGAATTCGATCCCGCCGCGGGCCCGGCTCCAGGCCAGGTTGCGACGTGCCACGACGAGTTCGGCGATGCGTTCGACGCCGACCGCCGCGACCAGGGCGATGTAGGGGATCAGGGCCATCGCAGCAGAACCAGTTCCGAACAGAAGCCCGGGCCCATGGCCATCATCACGCCCGGGCCCGCGGCGGGGCTCTTGGCCATGGTGTCGCGCAGCACATGCAGCACCGACGACGACGACAGGTTGCCCACATCGGCCAGCGACCGCCAGGTGAGTTCGAGTGCGTCCTCGGGCAGCTCAAGGCTCTCCACGATCGCCTCGATCACCTTCGGCCCGCCCGGATGGCTCACCCAGGTGCCAATGTCGGCGATGCACAGGTCGTGGTCGGCCAGGAATCCGTCGACGTCGTCGCGCAGGTAACGGCCGACCACCTCGGGCACATCGGGTGAGAGCACCAGCTTCAGACCGGTCCCTCCGACGTCCCACCCCATGGTGCGCAGTGAATCCGGGTAGAGATGGCTGCGGCTGTCGACGATGGCCGGCCCGGTGGCGCCGATCTCGCGCGCGCGACGTTCACCCACCGCGACCACCGCGCCGGCACCGTCGGCGAACAACGCGGTGCCGACCAGGCTCGCGATGGTGGGTTCGACCGCGGTGAAGGTCATCGAGCACAGTTCCACTGACAGCAACACCGCGACGCCGTCGGGGGCGCCGCGCAGATAGTCGTGCAAGCGCGCCACCCCGGCCGCGCCCGCGACGCAGCCGAGGCCGAACATCGGCACCCGGCGCACGTCGGGCCGCAACCCCAGCTTGGTGGCGACCCGGGCCTCCAGCGAGGGCACCATGATGCCGGTGACCGTGGTGGACATGATCAGGTCGACATCGCTCGGGGCCAGGCCGGCCTCGTCGAGCGCCGCCGACACCGCCGCGCACCCCAGTTCCACGGCGTGTTCGATGAACTGGTCGTTGGCCTCGCCGAAATCACGAAGACCCGAGTAGGACTCCAGCGGGAGCAGCAGGTGTCGGTGACCCACCTTGGCCGAGCGGTAGAGACTGCGAACGATCTTCTCGTGTTCGGCGAAACCGGGCATCATCAGGAACTGCTCGACGATCTCGTCCTGGCTGTAGCGATTCGGCGGCAGAGCGCCCTGCACCCCCGCGATTACGCTCACTGGTCCGTTCGTCATTGCTCCAGTATGCCGGGAATCCGCCCGGCCAACCCTGTCCATTACATGACTAGCAGATCCACCGCGACGGCTCAGCGGCGTTTGCGGGGAATGGGCAACCAATACCGAACGTCGCGGGCATAGGCGTCGAAGGACGCACCGTAAATTCGCCGGAAGCGGGCTTCCTTGAGCAACGGCGCGGCCAGGCAGTATGCGGTGAACGTGACCGCCACCACCAACTGGTCCGGCGTCCAGGTCGGGACGGTCCACAGCGTCAGCGTGAAGGCGACGTAGATGGGCTGGCGGGTCAGCCGGAACAGACCCGTCACCGGCATCGGCGGGTACACGGGCTTGCGGCCGCGAAACAGCGCCACCCAGCCCAGGCTGCCGGTCTGCAGGTCCAGTCCCGCATCGGCCATCGACTTGCCGAGTAGCAACCAGGCCGTGGCGTACAGCACCGACATCATGACCAGGGTCGCACCACCGGCCTGCCACCAGATGATCCCTGTCGGCGACCAGAACGCGAAGAGCAGGAAGACCTGTGCAGCGGAGATGGCGGCATAGGTCGTGGTCGACAGGGTGCTGCCGGCACCCATTGGCGCCAGCCGTCCGAGGAGTCGCCGACCCCTGGTGGTGAGTAACAGCGAGTGGACCAACGGGAACTGCACCAGTAGTGCCACGTTGGCGAACCAGGTCCACGGGGCCGGCACCGCACCAAGCGACCGGCTCATCCCGAAATACATCGCGGCCATCATGGTCAGCACGCCGAACGCGAAGCTGATGTGGCACACCACGCCGTAGCTCAGTGCCAGCAATTTTCGTGGGCCGTCGGTGACCCCTGGACCCGAACCAGACTCTGCGCTGCGCACTGTCCGTAGCATAGCCGGGTGGGAATCCGTCAGCGGCTGCCGATGCTGCGATGGTCGCTGCTGCGGACCGGTCTGGCGATCCGGCGATTCAACTCCACCGGCCAGGTCGGCGACGGGCGGGAGGCCGCCGCCGCGGGCTACGTCGAGACCCACGCCCGGCGCGGGGATGTCGACGACGTGCTGGCCACCATCGACCGCTATGCCTATGAGAAGTCGTTTCTGGTCAACGTCGGTGACGAAAAGGGCGCCCTGCTCGACGCCGCGGTACGCCGGGCCGATCCCGGCCTGGTTCTGGAACTGGGCACCTACTGTGGATACGGCGCCTTGCGGATTGCCCGCGCGGCACCACGGGCGCGGGTCGTCTCGGTCGAGCTTTCGGCGGCCAATGCCGCTGTGGCGCAGCGCATCTGGAGCCACGCCGGGGTGGCCGACCGGATCCACTGCGTGGTGGGCACCGTTGGTGACGGCGGCGACACCCTGAACCGGCTGGAATCCGAGCACGGATTCGGCCGCGCAGCGCTGGACTTGCTGTTCATCGACCACGACAAGGACGCCTACCTGGCCGATCTGCGCGCCATCCTCGATCGGGGCTGGCTGCGCCGCGGAGCGATCGTGGTGGCCGACAACGTCGGGTTCCCCGGCTCGCCCAAGTACCGGGCGTGGATGAGCGAACAGCAGGGCCGGGTGTTTCAGACCGTCGAGCACCGCACCCACGTGGAGTACCAGAGCCTGATCCCCGACCTCGTCCTGGAGTCGGAGTATCTCGGCGGAGGGGCCTGAAGCCGTCTTACGCCAGGGTCGGTCCCGCCTCGCTGATGCCGAACCGCCGGTGCAGTCGGGCCAGCGGCGCCGGCGCCCACCAGTTCCATCGGCCCATGGCGTGCATGAACACCGGCACCAGGACCAGGCGCACCAGGGTGGCGTCCATCAGGATCGCCAGGGTCAACCCGGTGCCGAACAGCCGCATCAGCGCCACCTGCGCGGCGATCAGCGCGGCGAACGAGATCGCCATGATCAGTGCGGCGGCCGTAATCACCCGGCCGGTGCGGGCAAGGCCCAGCGCGACGGCCTCGTCGTTGTTCCCGCTGCCCGATGTCGCCGGCCCATCGGCTCCGGAAGCCAGCCAGAACTCCCGGATCCGGGAGACCAGGAACACCTCGTAGTCCATCGACAACCCGAATGCCACGCAGAACAGCAGCACCGGCATGTTGGCGACGAGCGTTCCGGTGGCGGTGGTGCCCAGCGCACCGAGGTGGCCGTCCTGGAAGATCCACACCACCGCACCGAACGCGGCCGACAGCGACAGCATGTTGAGGATCAGCGCCTTCACCGGCAGCACCACGCTGCCGGTGAGCAGGAACAGCAACACCAGCATGATCGCCGCCATCAGTCCCAGCACCAACGGCAGCCGGGAGGTGATCGCATCGACACTGTCGCGGTTGGTCTGGGCCAGCCCGCCGAACTCGACGTCCCGGCCGCCCGGTGTGGGCACGTCGTGCAACCGACTGAGCTGTTCTTCGGAAGCATCGGAGAACAGCGGCAACGATGTACCGACGGTGAGCAGGGTGGCCCCCGCCGCGTCGCCGGTGGCCGCCAGCGGCGGACCGGTCAACCGGCCGCCGACGAACGTCCCGGCCGGGGCGGAGACCGAGCTGACCTCGGGCACCTCCGAGAGCGCCGCGGCGTATCGATCCACCTCGGTCCGGTCCAGGCCCGCCGAGTCGGGGATGACGATCGGCACCTCGGAGTCGGAGTCGATGGCGAAGTCGGCCCGCAACAGATCGCCGACCTGATGAGCCGACGCCGACGAGGGCAGCACCCGGTCGTCGGGGAAGCCGGGTTTGACCCCGAAGAACGGCGCGCCGAGCACCGCCAGCAACGCCACCACCGCCAGACCGATCGGAATAGCCCGCCGCATCACGAATTTCGCTGAGCGGTACCAGAATTGCTGATCGACAGGCACCGGAACCGGCTCGGGCCGGCCGAGCATCCGGCGGATCGCGCGGCGCACGTCGAGGGAGTCCAGTCGGTCACCGATCAGCACGATGGCGGCGGGAGTGACGACAATCGCGGCCAGTGCGGCGAATCCGACGGTGGCCACCCCGGCGTAGGCGAACGAGCGCAGGAAGTCCATCGGGAACAGCACCATCACCGCCATGCACAACGCGACGGTGACCGCGGAGAACACCACCGTGCGTCCGGCGGTCGCCATCATGGTGGCGATCGCCTGCTGCCGTCCGGCACCCTCGGCGAGTTCGTCGCGATACCGGCTGACCATGAGCAGCGTGTAGTCGATGGCCAGCGCCAGACCCATCGCGGTGGTGAGGTTGAGCGCGAAGATCGACACGTCGGTGAAGTAGGTGACGGCGCGTAGCACCGCCAGCGATCCCAGGATGGCCAGCACGCCCACGCCGACCGGCAGTGCGGCGGCGAACAGTCCGCCGAACACCCAGACCAGCACCAGGAAACTGAGGGGGACGACGATGGCCTCCAGCACCAGCAGGTCCCGCTTGGACTGTTCGGTCACCTGCAGGTTCACCATCGCCGTTCCACCGGCCCGCACCCGGATGCCGTCGCGGTCGCCGACGATCGCGTCGGCGAGTTCCTTGGTGTAGGTCTGCAACATGTTCTCCGGGCCGACGATCCCGGTGACGATCAGCCCGGATCGCTTGTCGGCGCTGAGCAGCGCGCCCGCCGCGGGCGGCGGGGCGGTCCACGCCGACGTCACGGTTGCGACGTGCCCGGAGCCGATCAGCCGGTCGACGACGTCGGCGGCCACCGCCCGGGCGGCGGGACTGTCGTAGCGGTCCGGGGCGGTCACGACGATCACCAACGAGACGTCACCCTTGCCGAACTTGTCGGTCAGCAGTTGGGCCGCCCGCGAGGATTCCGCGGTCGGATCCTGAAAGCCGCTCGGAGAGAGCTTGTCGGCCACCGGAACCCCGAAGACTCCCAGCAGCACCGCGAGCAGCCCGGCGACGAGGAGCACCTGCCGGGGTGCGGTGACGGCCAGCCGGGCGATACGTGCCAGCAAGTTCGGTCCTCGTCTCGGGTCGGATCGGTTCGGATCGGCTTTTCACGCTATCCGCACGCCTGGCGGGCCGCCGCCAGTCCGCTGATCCAGGCGCCGTGCACGGTGGAGTGCCGGTCCGGTTCGCTGGCCTCCCCGGCCAGCCAGAGTCGCTCGCCGATCGGCTCGGCCAGCGCGGCACGGTCCTCGACGCCCGACCCGACAGCGGTGAACGAGTAGGAGCCGCGGCTGAATTCATCGGCCCACCAGTCCGTCGCCTGCACGGCGACCGGGGCCTGGAAGTCCCCGGGGTAGATCCGGGCCAGTTGTTCGCCGGCCCGGGCGGCCTGTTGCGACGGGGGGCCCGCTGCCGCGGCGGCGGCCGCGCCGCCGTTGAGGGCCATCAGAACCGGCTGCCCCGTGACCCGGTGCAGGTTGAACCAGCCCGTGAACGGGGCCCCGGGATCGCCGAGCACCCCGATGTGGTCGGCGTCGTCCCAGAACACCTCACCGAAGCGCAGGATCACCTTCTCGAACCTGCCCATACCGAGCCTTCCGACGGCCGCCGCGTGCGGGCCGCTCAGCGGTGGGTCGAACTGGATGCCGCCGGCCTTGAGCACTCCGAGGGGAACCGTCACGATCACCTTCGCGGCCTGCCAGCGGCCGTCTGCGGTATCGACCATCACCCTGCCCGGCTCACGCAGCGACACCCGGGCCACCGGGGTGCCGAGCCGCACCGGGAGCCCGTCCGCCAGTCGGTCGGCCAGCTCGCCGTAGCCGCCGGGAAACACCCGCTGCGCTCCCGGGAAGGCATCGTCCTCATCCAGCGCGCTCAGCGCCAACTCGGCCGGGGTCGCACCGTAGTCGGCCGCGTACTCGTTCAGCACCGCGGCGACGCCGGGCGACCGCGCGAGTTCGGCAAGCTTGGGAGGAAGCGCATCGAGTGCCTCGCGCAGGCTGATCCGCCCGGCGTCCCGAGCGCCGGCGGACTTCTCCAGCCGCCGGACCACCGTGTCGATCGGGGCCCGGACCAGATCCTCGTCCAGGCGAGTTCCTTCGGCGGAGTAAAGAACCGAGGTTCCGGCTCCGTCGAAGGATCCGACGTCGAAAATCGTCGTGGTGATCCCCAGCCGGTCGGCCTCCTCGAGGACGGGGTTGCCGTCGGATCCGTGGATCCAGGACGCGCCGAGATCGACGGGCAGGCCGGACCAGGCCGTCGAGGTCCAGATCCGGCCGCCGACCCGGTCGCGGGCCTCCAGGACCTGACATCGCAACCCGGCTTGGACCACGGCACGGGCGGCGACCAACCCGGCGATCCCGGCGCCGACGATCACCACATCCACGTCGCGGTCCACGTCGCGGCCCCCGGGCGAGGGTGTTTCGGCGGGCCGGGCACATGCCGCCAAACCGGCGGTCGCAGCCGCGCCGAGCAGCACGCCGCGCCGCGACACGGGCGTGCGGCCGCCCCCCGGTTGTGGCTCCGCCCCGCCTGGCATCGCCTGAGACTACCCGCGGTCAACCGTTCACCTGGGAGTTACCCGAACCGCAGGTAGGGGCTACTCGGCGGTGCCATACTCGCACCCAATCGCGTGCCCGCACCCCTTGAGGTGACTCGGGCCTTCGAACCCATCGGGGAGGAATCACCATGAGCGACGTGATCGCGACATCGGCCGTGGCGGGGGGGTCCGGCAGCGTCGAAGACGTCCGCACCGGGATGAGCGCGTCCTCGCTCCGCCAGGCCATCGAGGACCACCTGCGCTTCACCCTGGGCCGGCCGTTCCAGCTGCTGCAACCCCAGCACTACTACCACGCGCTCGCTCTGGCGGTGCGCGACCGCATGCAGAAGCGCTGGACCGACACCACCCAGACCTATCTCGATCTGTCCCGCAAGGTGGCCATCTACCTCTCCGCGGAGTTCCTGCTGGGCCCGCACCTGGGCAACAACCTGCTCAACCTCGACCTCGAGGACGAGGCCCGGGCGGCGCTCGCCGAACTGGGCCAGGACTACGACGCGGTACTGGCCTGCGAGGAGGAACCGGGCCTGGGCAACGGC
>SYAB01000237.1 GCA_005787665.1 Actinomycetota bacterium | reverse complement strand
GGTGGATCAATCTTCAACTGCAAAAATTCGCCCTCTAAATTTACGGCGCGACCTTCTAGTAGCTCGCCGAGCGCAAACAAATATTCAGTGGTACGCCTGTAACGAGACTCACTTGAAAGTTGCTCGCCTGGCATCTCAGAAGAAATCGCATTGATCACCAACCGCGAATTTGCGATCTGTTGCAACGTTGCGATTTGTCGCGCCAATTGCGGCACGACCAGTTCGCCCAGGCGCACCGCACGGGCCGCGTCGACGTCGTCGAGGGTTCCGGGGAAGGTGATAACCCCGATCCGGGCGCTCACGCCCGGTCCCGGGAGACCGACCAGTCCTCGATGACGGTGTTGGCGAGCAGTGATTCGGCGATCGCGGCCAGCTCATCGTCGCTGACGGTGTCATCCACTTCGAGCTCGAACCGCTTGCCCTGCCGGACATCTGAGATCCCCGGATGCCCGAGCCTGCCCAGGGCGCCGACGATGGCCTGGCCCTGGGGATCGAGAATCTCGGCTTTGGGCATCACTGTAACTACTACCCGCGCCACTGAAAGCTCCTCTGACGTCGGCGGACGGTGCGCCATGATCCTACCGGCGGGTCACGGGCAGGAGTCGATGTAGGCGGTACACAGCGGCGCGGCGAGCGCGTCGAGCACGTCGGTCTCGGTCAGTGCGGGCCATGGCGTCTGCACCGGCGTATCCGACCAGAGCGCCAATTCGGTCAGGGTGCTGTTCACCGGATCGGCCACCAGGTACTGATGCAGGACCACCGGTCCGCTGATCACCGCCGCGATCCGGTCCGGCTGATCCACGATCAGCGCCGGGGAGGCATCGGGGCGGCCCGTCTGGCAGTTCCGCAGCGCCGCGACCGCTGCGGCGAACGCATCCGCCACCAGCTCGCCGCCGCGCCATGTCTCACCGCGCCAGTGCACGACCTGGGCCCGCAGTTGCCACTGCCCCGGCGGGGTGGACACCTCCGACCGCTCGGCGATCGCGTAGTTGCGCGGGTCATCCGGTAGCACCGGGGTGGCGCAGAGCTCCTCGAAACGGAACCGCGGGTTGCGGGCGGTGACCGAGAGCCCGGCCAGTTCCGGCCAGGAGTAAACAGTGTTCAGCGGAATCCGTTCCGGGGCAAGCCAGGCGGTCTGCGGAATCCGATTGCAGGCCGGGGGGCAGGTGCTCGCCGGCTCCGCGGCCACCGGCGCGGCGACGGTGACACAGGAGGCCGACACCAGCACCGCGAGGGCTATCCGCATACGCCGCCTCCTGTGAGCGCACAATCGTAAACATGGACCTCACCCATTTCGGGCATTCCTGCCTGCTCGCCGAACTTGGTGTCGCACGGATTCTTTTCGATCCCGGCAACTTCTCGCACGGATTCGAAGGCATCACCGGCCTGTCGGCGATCCTGGTCACCCATCAGCACCCCGACCACGCAGACCCGCAGCGGCTACCGGCACTGGTCGAGGCCAACCCGACCGCAGCGCTCTACGCCGACCCGCAGACCGCCGCGCAACTCGGCGGTCAATGGCGGGCGGTCTCCCCCGGTGACACCTTCACCGTCGACGGCCTCACCATCCGCGCGGGGGGCGGGCGGCATGCGGTCATCCACCCCGAGATACCGGTGATCGACAACATCTCCTATCTGGTCGGCGATGACGAGCACCCCGCGAAGCTGATGCATCCCGGTGACGCGCTGTACGTGCCCGACGAGCCGGTGCAGGTGCTGGCCACACCGGCGGCCGCGCCGTGGATGAAGATCTCCGAGGCGGTCGACTACCTGCGGGCGGTGGCACCCCGCCACGCGGTACCGATCCACCAGGGCATCGTCGCGCCGGAGGCGCGGGGCATCTTCTACGGCCGGCTGACCGAGATGTGCGACACCGACTTCCGGGTGCTGACCGAGGAGACCCCGGTACGGTTCTAGCGACGAAGGGAACGCATGTGAGCACCGCCGATCTGACCAGACTCTTCGGCCTGGACGGCAAGACCGCGCTGGTGACCGGCGGCACCCGCGGCATCGGACTGATGATCGCCCGCGGTCTGCTGCAGGCGGGGGCCAGCGTGGTGATCAGTTCCCGCAAGACTGAGGCCTGCGAGGAGGCGGTCGCCGCGCTGGCCGGGTTCGGCCCCGTGCGCGCCGTGCCCGCCGACCTGGCCAGGCAGCAGGAGTGCGACCGGCTGGCCGCCGAGGTGACCGCGACCGGCGACGCCCTGCACATCCTGGTCAACAACGCGGGCGCCACCTGGGGCGAGGCGTTGGACGCGTTCCCGGCGGCGGCGTGGGACCGGGTCCTCGACCTCAACGTCAAATCGCCGTTCTGGATGGTGCAGGCCCTGCTGCCGGCGCTGCGACGGGCCGGCACCCATGACGACCCGGCCCGGATCATCAACATCGGCAGCATCGACGGCATCCAGGTCAGCCCGATGCCCACCTACTCCTACTCCGCCAGCAAGGCGGCCATCCACCAGCTGACCCGGGTTCTTGCCAAAGAGCTTGGGCCACAGCACATCACCGTCAATGCGATCGCGCCGGGGCCATTTCCGTCGAAAATGATGGCGGCCACGTTGGAGACGTTCGGCGAGTCGATCGCCGCGGCCGCACCGTTGCGCCGCATCGGCCGGGACGACGATATGGCGGGTGCCGCGATCTTCCTGGCCGGCCGGGCGGGTTCCTACCTCAACGGGGCGGTCATCCCGGTGGACGGCGGGATCGCCACCACCGCCAGTGGCACCGGACGCTAGTGGTCTGTCCGACATTTAGCTGACTTTTTCGAGGGCGATTCGGCCGCGGGCGACCTTGGCCAGGATTGAATCCGTTGTCGCGGTCCAGACGTAGGGCCGGGGGTTTTCGTTGTGCGCATCGATGTACTCCTGGATCGAGGCGATCAGATCGGGAACTGAGCGAAAGACCCCGCGCCGCAATGCTTTGTCGGTCAGTTCTCGAAACCAGCGTTCGACGAGGTTGAGCCACGACGATGAGGTCGGGGTGAAGTGCAGATGGAACCGGGGGTGCTTGGTGAGCCACTGGCGTACGTCTTCGTGCTTGTGGGTGGCG
>SYAB01000236.1 GCA_005787665.1 Actinomycetota bacterium | reverse complement strand
GCCCCCCGCCGCCGACGGCGCCGGGCGGGTCGGCGCGGCGGACTTCGGCTTACCGGGGTCGGCGGGCCTGTTCTGCGCTGCCGCCGACGCGACCCGCGGTGTGCGGACGGCAGTGGTGCCCGACCGCGGGGCCGCCGAGCGCTCCGGTGCGCTCCGCGAGGCCCGCGGCCGTTCGGGGCCGGACTTCTCGGTGCCGTCGGGGGAGTCGGCGATCGCCACCCCGGCAGCCTGCGGTCCACAGAGTGCGAGCCCGAGTGCGAACGTGGCCGCCCCGGTTCTGACGACGAATCTGGTCATTGGCCCCACCCCGCGGAATTGACGTTCGAGTCTGACTGAGCGTATCGGCGCCGCCGCCGTGACGGAACCGTTTGGGCAGACCCACTACCCTTACCCCATGCCGCTGCTCTTCAACCCCGCCACCTATGACCCGAGCTCCTTCGACGAGGCCACTCGGACGAAACTGCGGGCGCTGGTCGACTTCTTCGAGACCAAGGGCTTGGCCCGCAACAAGGAGGAGTACTACGCCGGCGAGTGGTACGCCGACTTCCTCGATCTGGTGGCGCGACAGAAGATCTTCGCCACCTTCGGCACGCCCGCCGAGGTGGGCGCTCTGGTGGGGCAGCCCGACGCTCGCTGGGATCTGGCCCGTATCAACGAACTCAACGAGGTGCTGGGCTTTTACTCGCTGGCGCACTGGTACGCCTGGCAGGTGTCGGTGCTCGGCCTGGGTCCGGTGTGGCTGAGCGCCAATGACGACGCCCGCACCGAGGTGGCCCGACTCCTGGAAGACGGCAACATCTTCGGGTTCGGCCTGTCCGAACGGGACCACGGCGCCGACATCTACGCCTCGGACATGATCCTGACCCGTTCCGGTGACGGGTTCAGCGCCAGCGGCGGCAAGTGGTACATCGGCAATGGCAACGCGGCCGGCCGGCTCAGCGTGTACGGCCGGTTCGCCGACGACGACCCCGAGCATCCCGGCGAGCACGTGTTCTTCCTCGTCGACCCGAGCCACGACCACTACGAACTGCTCAAGAACGTCGTCGCCGGGCAGATGTACGTCGCCGCCTTCAACCTGCACGACTACCCGGTGGCGGCCTCCGACATCCTGCACGTCGGCAAGCCGGCCTTCGACGCCGCGCTGGCCACCGTCAACGTCGGCAAGGTCAATCTCGGCTGGGCCAGTATCGGCATCTGCGAGCACTCCTTCTACGAGGCCGTCACCCACGCCAACAACCGCATCCTCTACGGCAACCGGGTCACCGAGTTCCCGCACGTGCGCCGCATGTTCGCCGACGCCTACGCCCGGCTGGTCGCGATGAAGATGTTCGCCGCCCGCTCGACGGACTACTTCCGCAGCGCCAGCGAGGACGACCGTCGCTTCCTGTTGTTCAACCCGATCACCAAGGCGAAGGTCACCAGTGAGGGCGAGCGGGTGATCGACCTGCTGTGGGACGTGATCGCCGCCCGCGGCTTCGAACGCGACACTTACTTCAGCCGGGCCGCCTCCGACATCCGCGCGCTGCCCAAACTGGAGGGCACCGTGCACGTCAACATCGCGCTGGTGCTCAAGTTCATGCCGCGCTATCTCGGCGCGGTCCACGGCGGCGCCCAGGAGTACCCGGAGATCCCGGTGCGCCAGGACGCTGCCGACGACGCCTACCTGTTCCACCAGGGCCCGGCCAAGGGTCTGGGCTCGATCGGGTTCAGTGATTGGCAGGTGTCCTTCGAGCGTTTCGCGCACCTGCCCAACGTCGCGGTGTTCCGCGAGCAGATCGACGCTTTCACCCAGTTGGTACTGACCGCCCCGCCGACCGAGGCCCAGCAGCGCGACCTCGACTACCTGCAGGTGCTGGGCCAGCTGTTCACCCAGATCGTCTACACCCAGCTGATCCTGGAGTCCGCCGCACTGGCACTCGACCATGGCCAGACCCGGCCCGGATCGGTCAGCGACCTGTCTGACCTCACCGAGGCCCACCTGGACCGGATGGTCGCGGTGTTCGTCGGGGACATGGCCGGCTACGCCGTCGAACTGCACGGACAGGCCTCGGCCACTGACGAGCAGAGCAAGGCGGCGCTTGCCGTCGTGCGCAAACCGGTGATCGAGGGCGCCGCCGAGGACAGCTTCGTTGCCGAGGTGCTGTCCTACAGCGGCGCCTACGAGATGAAGTCCTGACGCCTCAGCCGACTCAGCCGACCGTGACGTGGACGTGGTTGAAGTGGTTCGCCACCCGCCACATCGTGTACTGGACGCCGAAGCGCCCGGCCTGACTCTGGATATCGGCGTTGATCGCGTCACCCAGACCCATGTCCGAGCCGATCATGATGTCCAGGGCCCGGCCGCTGGGGTGGTCGGGCCGGGAATCCGCGCGGACACCACCGATTGACTGCACACCGGGATAGGTGGCGGTGATGTACTGCGCGAGCGCCCGTGCGTTGGGGGTCAGACCGTTGCCCCCGACGATCGGGACCGCCGAGGCGGTGGCCGTGGAGGTTGCAACCAAGCCGGCGATGATCGTCGCTAGTGCAATTTTCTTCATG
>SYAB01000026.1 GCA_005787665.1 Actinomycetota bacterium | reverse complement strand
GGACAGGGGCTCTTTCTCCAACACCGGATCGGCCATGTCGGGCAGCGGTCCGTGGTAGCGCGAGCCGCAGGTGTCGCACCAGAACTCGGCGAGGCTGCCGTGCAGGTGGTGCACGATTCGGCTGCCGGCCCGCTCGTGCAGATCGTCGACGTTCTGGGTCACCACGGTGACGTCGGCGTAGTCCTGCCAGTCCGCCACCGCGCGGTGGCCGGCGTTGGGTTGGACGTCCTTGACCAGGTGATGACGCCACAGATACCAGGCCCAGACCCGCTCGGGGTGCTTCTGCCATCCGTCGGTGCTGGAGATCTCGTAGGGGTCGTACTTCGACCACAGCCCGGTCTCGTCATCGCGGAATGTCGGCACGCCGCTTTCGGCGGAGATTCCTGCTCCGCTGAGCACCGCGATACGCACTCCCTCAAGATAGCCGGGTGATACTGGTTCCCGTGCAGTGGCTGCAGGTGGACCCGGCCTCGGGCGCGCCGCTGTTCGACCAGGTGCGTCTGGAAGTGATCGGCGCGGTTCGGGACGGCAGGCTGGCGCCCGGTACCCGGCTGCCCACCGTCCGGGAGCTGGCCGGTGAGCTGGGCCTGGCGGTCAACACGATCGCCCGCGCCTACCGAGAGTTGGAGGCGGCCGGGATCGTCGAGACCCGCGGCCGGCAAGGGACCTTCGTGGCGGCCCGCAATCCCACCGACTCGGCGATGGCGGCCGCGGCGCATGCCTACGCCGAAACCGCCCGCGCGCTCGGCCTGGGCAGACGCGAGGCGCTGCACTACCTCGACGCGGAGTTCACCGCCGGTCAGCCGAATTCGAGCAGCGCGTAGACGCCGCGGTAGGGCTTCATCGGCCCGAACTGCCACAGCGCCGGGAACACCTTCTCGAAGAAGAAGCCGCGTCCCGCGGGCATCGGAACGTCACGGACGGCCTTCAGGCCTTCGACCTGTCCGACCAGCGCACGCAACTGATCGATCGAGAGGCTGAACGGCATCGGCGGAACCCGGTAGTGCTTGGAGGCGCGCAGGCCCTTCGGGGCGACTTTCTTGACGATCGTCGGCGGCAGGTCGAAGAACATCTGTCCGCCGGGGAACCGCCGGGCGCATTCGGTGATCAGCTCCATCGCCTGTTCGGGCTGCAGGTACATCAACAGGCCCTCGGCGGTGATGAAGACGCCCTTGGTGGCGTCGATGCGGTCCATCCAGCTGTAGTCCAGGGCCGACTGGGCAATGTTGGTGATTCGCGGGGAAGCCGGTAGCAGCTGGTTGCGCAGCTCGATCACCGGCGGCAGGTCGATCGACACCCAGCGGAACCGGGGGTTGGGCACGGCCTCATCCAGCCGCCAGAAGCTGGTCTGAAAGCCCTCGGCGAGGGCGACCACGGTCGCCTCGGGGTGGTCGCTGAGGTACTCGGCGGTGGCGCTGTCGGCGGCCAGCGATCGCAGGGCCATCTCCTGGCCTTTTCGCCCGAACCGGTCGAAGTCCACGTCGAAGGAGTCGCGCAACCGGATTGCCATCGGGTCGACGATGATCGCGCCGGGCAGGCCGGCCTGGTGCGCGCGGCCGTTGAGGGTGAGCAGCGCGGTCTCGGAGACGCCGGTGAGCATGGAGCCGCTGACTTTGGGGGTCATTGCGCCCAACCTACCGGCGGTGCGCGCAGTAGGCTCGGACCGTGACGCGGCAGGTGTTCGACGACAAGTTGCTGGCATTGATCGCCGACAACTCCCTGGGCGTGCTGGCCACCGTCAAGCGCGACGGTCGTCCGCAGCTGTCCAATGTCACCTACCACTTCGACCCGCGCACGGCGACCATCGAGGTGTCCGTCACCGAGCCGCGGGCCAAGACCCGCAACCTGCGCCGTGACCCGCGGGCCTCACTGCTGGTCAGTTCCGAAGACGGGTGGTGCTACGCGGTCGCCGAGGGTGACGCTGCGCTCAGCGACCCGGCGGTCTCGCCCGACGATGACACCGTCGAGTCCCTGATCACGCTCTACCGCAACGTCGCGGGCGAGCACCCGGACTGGGACGAGTTCCGCGCCGCGATGGTTCTCGACCGCCGGGTGCTGCTGCGGCTGCCGATCAAGCATCTCTACGGGATGCCGCCGGGGATGCGCTGAGCATCGGATAGCCTGCCGGAATGGCCAATTCCGAGCCCGAACCGCAGGACGACACCAAACGCAAGTTCCGCGAGGCGCTGGAGCGCAAGGCGGCCAAGGCCGCCGGGGCCGCGTCGCGGGCCGAGGGTGCGGGTAAGCAGTCCAGGGCCCACGGCCCGGCCGGTGGTGGGCGCCGGGAGTTCCGCCGCAAGAGCGGCTGATCCTCCGGATCCCCAGTTCAGTGGTGGGTGGCCTTCTCGGCGCCGACGCCGGTCAGCGACCGCACCTCCATCTCGGCGTTGAGTTCCGGGTCCCCGGTGTCGCGGGACGTCAGTGTTCCGACGACACCGAGCAGGAAGGCCAGCGGGATCGAGACGATGCCCGGGTTGGACAACGGGAACCACGCGAAATCCGAGCCGGGGATCATCGAGGACTTCGTTCCCGATACCGCAGGGGAGAACACGATCAGCACGATGCAACTGATCAACCCGCCGTACATACTCCACAGTGCGCCGCGGGTGTTGAACCGCCGCCAGTACAGCGAGTACAGGATCGTCGGGAGATTGGCCGAGGCCGCGACCGCGAACGCCAGTGCCACCAGGAACGCCACATTCTGCCCGTTGGCCAGGATGCCCAGGCCGATCGCGAGGACGCCGAGCACCACCGCGGTGATCCGCGACACCCGCATCTGTTCGTCCTCGGTCACCTTGTGGCTCTTGAGAACGCTCGCGTACACGTCGTGGGCGAAGGAGGCTGATGCGGTGATGGTCAGGCCCGCCACCACGGCCAGGATCGTCGCGAAGGCCACCGCGGAAATGACGCCGAGCAGGATGGTGCCACCGAGCTGGAAGGCCAGCAGTGGTGCGGCGGAGTTCTGCCCGCCCGGTGCCTTGAGGATGGTGTCGGGCCCGACCAATGCCGCCGCCCCGTAGCCGAGGACGAGGGTGAACAGGTAGAAGGCGCCGATCAGTCCGATCGCCCAGACCACCGAACGGCGGGCCTCTCGGGCGGTGGGCACGGTGTAGAACCGCATCAGGACGTGTGGCAATCCCGCGGTGCCCAGGACCAGGGCGATCCCCAACGAGAGCAGGTTGATCTTGGACGTGGTCGAGGTGCCGTACTGGGCGCCCGGTGCCAGCACATCGCGGCTGGACACGCCCTTGGTGGTCGCCTGGGTGACCATCTCCTGGGCCCGGCCCAGGATCTCGGAGATGTTCATACCGAACTTCACCAGCACCAGCGCGGTCATGAACCCAGCGCCGGCGATCAGCAGCACGGCCTTGATGATCTGC
>SYAB01000235.1 GCA_005787665.1 Actinomycetota bacterium | reverse complement strand
TCACCGGCGGGTTCAACGTCTTCCCCCGGGAGGTGGAGGACGTCGTCGCCGAGCATCCGGCGGTCGCGCAGGTGTGCGTGATCGGCACCCCCGACGAGAAGTGGGGCGAGGCCGTGACGGCGGTGATCGTGCTGCGCCCCGACCACCCCGCCGACCCCGACGCGGTCGCGGCGCTGACCCGGGAGATCCAGGAGGCGGTCAAGGAACGCAAAGGGTCGGTGCAGTCACCCAAACAGGTGATCGTGGTGGATTCGGTTCCGGTCACTGCGCTGGGCAAGCCGGACAAGAAGGCCGTGCGGGCACGGTTCTGGGAAGGATCGGAGCGGGCGGTTGGCTGACCCGACGATCGGGGTGCGGGCGGTCCTGTTCGACTTCTCCGGGACCCTGGCCCGGCTCGAGGAGCACGACGGCTGGTTCACCGGACTGGACCTCGACGACGCGCAGCGCGCCGAGGTGATGGACCGGATCACCCACCCCACCGCCAGCGCGGACCACCCCGCCTGGGAGCACCGCGACCTCGACCCGGCCCGGCACCGGGAGGCCTACCTGCACGTGCTGGGCGGGCTGGGACTGGCCGAGGCGCAGGCCGAGGCGATCTACGGCCGATGCATCGACCCGGCGGAGTGGACCCTGTACCCGGACACCGCCGCGGTGTTGAACGATTTGCGCGGCAGGGGAATCCGCACCGCGGTGGTCTCCAACATCGCCTGGGACATTCGCACCGTGCTCGCTGCGGGGGGCGCGGTGGCCGACGAGTGCGTACTGTCCTTCGAAGCCGGCGTCGCCAAGCCGGACCGCCGGATCTTCGAGGTGGCACTGGACCGGCTCGGGGTGGACGCCGCCGATGCGGTGATGGTGGGCGACAGCGAGGAGAACGACGGCGCCGCCCGCGAACTGGGCTGCGACTTCCTTCTGGTGGACCCGCTGCCGATCGCCCAACGGCCGACCGGGCTGCGCGACGGGCTGCGCACCATCGGCCTCCTAGACTGCACCCCGTGACACCGCTGCGCCGCAGGCTCACCGAGGCCGTCGCGATGGCCGGGATGCGCCCGCCGTTGCGGGCGCCGACGCGGACCCGGATCGCCCTGCGGGGTAAGCGGGTGCTGATCACCGGGGCCTCCTCGGGCATCGGCGAAGCCGGCGCCGAACGATTTGCCGCCGAGGGCGCGGAGGTGATCGTCGTCGCCCGGCGCGCCGATCTGCTCGAGGCGCTGTCGCAGCGGATCGCCGACGCCGGCGGCACCGCCGCCGCGATCCCGTGCGACCTGGCCGACCTCGATGCCGTCGACGATCTCGCCGACACCGTCGAACGACGTTTCGGCGGGGTGGACATCCTGGTCAACAATGCCGGCCGTTCGATCCGCCGGCCGCTGGCCGAGTCCCTGGACCGCTGGCATGACGTCGAGCGCACCATGCTGCTCAACTACTACTCCCCGCTGCGGCTGATCCGCGGCCTGGCGCCGGGGATGCTCGAACGCGGCGACGGGCACATCATCAATGTCGCGACCTGGGGCGTGCTCAGCGAGGCCCCGCCGCTGTTCGGCGTCTACAACGCCTCCAAGGCAGCGCTGTCGACGGTGAGCCGGGTGATCGGGACGGAGTGGTCGCGCAGTGGCGTGCATTCGACCACGCTCTACTACCCCCTGGTCGCCACCCCGATGATCGCGCCGACCAAGGCCTACGACCGGGTTCCCGCGCTGAGTCCGGGCGAGGCCGCGCAGTGGATGATCGACGCCGCCCGGCACCGCCCGGTGCGCATCGCGCCCCGGTTCGGCGTGAGCGCTCGGGCACTCGACGTCGTCGCCCCGGGCGTGCTCAACGCCGTGCTGCGGCGACAACGAATGCAGCCCCGCTGATGGAGATCCTGGCCAGCCGGATGCTGCTGCGACCCTCGGACTACCCGCGGTCGCTGGCGTTCTACCGCGATGCCCTGGGTCTGGCGATCGCCCGCGAATATCCAGGCGGCACAGTCTTTTTCGCCGGCCAGTCCCTGATCGAGCTGGCCGGCCACGGCGGTCCCGCAGACCATCCGGGCGTCTTCCCCGGGGCACTGTGGTTGCAGGTCCGCGATATCAGGGCCACCGAAGACGAGTTGCTCGCGCGCGGGGTTGCGATCACGCGGCCGGCACGTCAGGAACCATGGGGTCTGATCGAGATGCACGTCACCGACCCGGACGGGACGACGCTGATCTTCGTCGAGGTCCCGGCCGGGCACCCGCTGCGGCGCGACGGTCGCAGCTAGCGGGAGTTCTCCAGCGGCCAGCCCACCGAGGCCAGCCGGGCCGCCACCTGGTGGACCTCCTCGGGATTGGGCTCCTTCTCGATGACCTCGTGGACGGCCCGGCGGATCTGCTCCTCGGTTACCGGGGTGTCCGCGTCGCCCTGGCGGACGATGGAGCGGGCCGCCTTGACGACCTCCTCCTCGGTCAGCGAGCGCATCAGCAGCGCCAGCAGCGGAAAGTAGTCCTTGGGCGGCACGCCGTGGGGGTAGCCCTCGTGGAGCCAGCCGACGACATTGTCGACGAATCCGTCGTGTTGTTCGGCCAGCATCACGCCCTCATTTCTTGGGGAGCATCGGGAACAGGTCGATACCGAAGTGGTGGATGATGGTGGCCCGGGTGATCCAGGCGACCGCGGTGACGATGACGAAGGCCACCAGCAGGAACAACGCGATGCCGAGGTACTTCAGCGGCGGGTTCGGTTTGTGCATCAGATGGTCGGCTTCCTCGCCGCCCGCACCGAAGGAGTAGGCCAGCATCCCGGTGGCGAAGATGGCCGGAAGTCCCGCGCCGAGGATCAGTCCGACCAGCAGGACCTTGAAGATCGACTCCAGATAGTGCATCGCGATGTCCTCTCCGGTTCCTAGACCGAGGCCGTCTTGGTGGGTTCGCCGGCGGTGGTCTGACGGACCTCGGCGGGCACCACCGAGTTCGTCGTCTCGTCCCAGTCGGCGTTGACGTTGCTGTGGTCGACCTTCTGCTGCTGGGCGCGCCACCACATGTAGCCCGACAGCCCGACCAGGATCGCGAAGATCACCCCGTCACCGGCCAGACGCGAGCCGGTGAGGTCCTTGATCAGATAGGACAGCCAGTAGGACAGCGCACCGACCAGTGCGGCGGCGGGCAGGGTGATCAGCCAGGCCACCGCCATCCGGCCGGCCACCGACCAGCGGACCTGGGCGCCGGGCTTACCCACCCCGCTGCCCAGGATCGACCCGGTGGCGACGTGGGTGGTCGACAGCGCCATGCCGGCGGCGCTGGAACTGAGGATGATCGCCGCCGATGACGCTTCGGCGGCCAGGCCCTGCGGAGACTCGATCTCGACCAGGCCCTTGCCCAGCGTGCGGATCACCCGCCAGCCGCCCAGGTAGGTGCCCAGACCACTCGCGAACGCGCAGTAGGCGATGATCCAGAGCGGCAGGCCGTTCTCCTTGACGTCGCCGGTCAGGTGCCCGGAGGTGATCAAGGCCAGGGCGATGACGCCCATCGTCTTCTGGGCGTCGTTGGTGCCGTGCGAGAGCGCCACCAGCGAGGCCGTGGCGATCTGGCCCCACCGGAACCCCTGCTCGCGGCGCCGCGCCAGCACCTTGCGGGTGATCCGGTAGACCAGCCAGGTGCCACACGCCGCGACGAGGCCCGCGATCACCGGCGCAGCCACCGCCGGGATCAGCACCTTCTGGGTGACACCCGGCCAGTTCACGCCGCTGAATCCCAGTGCCGCCAGCCCCGCGCCGATCAGTCCGCCGAACAGTGCGTGCGACGAGCTGGAGGGGATGCCGAAGAGCCAGGTCAGCAGATTCCACAGAATTCCGCCGATCAAGCCGGCGAAGATGATCGTCAGTCCCATCGACGCGTCGATGCCGGGCAACAGCTGCCCGCTCTTGGCGTCCTGGACCTTGAGCACCGATGTCGTCACCGTCACGGCCACCTCGACCGAGAGGAACGCGCCCACCAGGTTGAGCACACCGATCAGCAGCACCGCGGTCTTGGGCTTGAGCGCCTGCGTCGCGATCGAGGTCGCCATCGCGGTCCCGGTGTCGTGAAATCCGTTGGTGAAGTCGAACGCCAGCGCGGTGGCGATCAGCAACACCAGGATGATCATCTCGGCTCCCATGGTCCCGATTCTGAGGCCAAACGACCCTTTCGCCTAATCCCAATCCGCAGCGAC
>SYAB01000234.1 GCA_005787665.1 Actinomycetota bacterium | reverse complement strand
TGGTGTCGACGACCGGGACCCGCTTGCGGTAGGCGAAGCATGCCACCGCTCGAGCGGTATAGGCGCCGATACCGGGCAGCCCCAGCAGGATGTCCACATCGTCGGGGACGACGTCGGCGTGTTCGGCGGCGATCACCGTGGCGCACTCGTGGAGGCGCTTGGCTCGCCGCGGGTAGCCCAGCTTTCCCCAGGCGCGTAGCACGTCGGCGGCGCCGGCCGCCGCGGTTGCCGAGGGGGTCGGCCAACGGCTCACCCATTCGACCCAGATCGGCGCCACCCGCGCGACGGGGGTCTGCTGCAGCATGAACTCGCTTACCAGGATCTGCCACGCACTGACACCGGGATTCCGCCATGGCAGGTCCCGGGCGGCTTCCGAGTACCAACCGAGAAGTTCATCCGCCGCGATGTTCATCGCCGCCCCGCCGGGAAGTCGGTGCTGCAGAATACGGGCCATGTCAGAAACCAGCCCTGCGCAAGCGTGGACAGCACTCAAGGAGGGTAACGAGCGCTTAGTTGCCGGCAACCCCGAGCATCCAAGCCAGAGCATCGCGCATCGGGCGAGCCTGGCCGTCGCCCAGCGACCGACCGCGGTGGTATTCGGCTGCGCGGACAGCAGGGTCGCTGCGGAGATCATCTTCGATCAGGGGTTGGGGGACATGTTCGTGGTCCGCACCGCCGGTCATGTGATTGACGCGGCAGTGCTGGGATCGATCGAATACGCGGTCAGTGTGCTCAACGTGCCGCTGATCGTGGTGCTCGGGCACGACAGCTGCGGAGCGGTGCAAGCCACCCTCGACGCACTCGACGAAGGCCGGGTTCCCGGCGGGTTCGTTCGTGATGTGGTCGAACGGGTGACGCCGTCGATCATTCTGGGTCGTCGCGACGGTCTGACCCGGGTGGACGAGTTCGAGACCCGGCATGTGATCGAAACCGGTGCCCAGCTGCTTTCGAGGTCAACCACCATCGCCGAGGGGATCAAGAACGGCGAACTGGCGATTGTCGGGGTCACCTACCGCCTGGCGGACGGCCGCATCGTGTTGCGTGAGCACCTCGGCTACATCGGTGAATCGGACGGTGAATCGGACGGTGAATCAGACGGCGATCCCGCGACCTGATCTGCCCGACCGCCCGTATTACAAGGCGACACGCCGGGCGGGGTAGGACAACTTGCGGTGACCTGGGCTTACCGTGAGTTCGTGCTGGATCTTGAACCGCATGGCCCGCTGCCACCCCAGGTCTACTGGCGACGACGAGGGTTAGCCCTCGGCATCGTGGCCCTCGCCGTGGCGCTTGTTGCCGGCGTCGCCTTCGCCATCTTCGGCGGTGCCGACTCGGCGAAGACCACCGCCAAGTCCGAGACCGTGCAGACGCCGCAACCGGAGAACAAGACCCCGGTCGTCCCGCCGGCCGAGGCCAGCCCTGCCCCGACTCCTACCGAGACCGCGGCCGTGGCGCCGCCCCCGGTGCTCCAGGCCGGGGACGACTGCCCCGATTCCAGCCTTGCCGTCAAAGGCATCAGCAACGCCCCGCAGTACGTGATCGGCGATCAGCCGAAGTTCACCATGGTCGTCACCAACATCGGCCTGGTGGCCTGTAAACGCGATGTCGGCGCGGCCGTTCTGGCCGCCTACGTCTACACCCTCGACAACAACCGGCTGTGGTCGAACCTGGACTGTGCCCCCTCGAACGAGACACTGGTCAAGACGTTCAACCCGGGTGAGCAGGTGACCACCGAGGTGACCTGGACCGGGATGGGTTCGGCGCCGCAGTGCCCGCTTCCGCGTGAGCCGATCGGGCCCGGTACCTACAACCTGGTGGTCCAGTTGGGCAACCTACGCTCCGCTGCGGTGCCGTTCACGCTGAGCGAGACACCGCCGCCTCCCCCGGTCGAGCCGGCTCCGATGGGCGAGCCCGTGCCGGCTCCGCCGGTGGACGCCGCTCCGGTGGATGCCGCACCGCCTGCTCCGGTGGGCTGAGGCGCTACCCGCAGTCACGACCAGTCGTCGTCCACCGGCCGATGTCCCGTGGTGGCCACCGCCGGCCGGACGACCGTGAGACGTGCCTCGGCGATGGATCTGATGGTCCGCAGGGCCTCACCGATCGTGGCCGCTTCCCGGGTTCTCAGGCCTTTCGGCGCCGGACCGCACCCGGCGGGCACCAGGGCGGTGGTGAATCCCAACCGTGCGGCCTCCGCCAGCCGCCGATCCATACCGGTGACCCGGCGTAGATCGCCGGCGAGTCCGACCTCGCCGATCACCACCAACGTGGCCGGCAGTGGGCAGTCGATGAAGGCGGAGGCGATCGCCATCGCCACCGCGAGATCTGCGGAAGGGTCGGTCAGGCGCATGCCGCCGACGGTCGACAGGAAGATGTCCATCGCTCCGATCGGTACGGCCGCGCGCTTCTCGAGCACCGCATTGATCATCGCGACCCGCGAGTAGTCGATGCCGCTGACTGCGGCGCGCCGAGGTGCGGCACCGTTGGGCGGGGCGGCGAGCAGGGCCTGGATCTCTCCGATGAGCGGGCGCTTGCCGTCGAGCGTCACTGTCACGGCGGTGCCCGGGACCGGTGTCGGACGCTGGTCGAGAAACAGCCCTGAGGGGTCGGTGACACCCTGTATCCCGTTGTCCTGCAGCAGGAAACACCCCACCTCGTCGGCAGGACCGAACCGGTTCTTGATCCCCCGGACCATTCTCAGCGTGGTGTTGCGGTCACCCTCGAAGTGCATGACCACGTCAACGAGATGTTCCAGGGAGCGCGGTCCGGCGATCGCTCCGTCCTTGGTGACGTGACCCACCAGGACCATGGCGACGGAGGACGACTTGGCCGCCGACGTCAGCGCCGACGTGACCGCCCGCACCTGAGTGACCCCGCCGGGCACCCCGTCGCTGTCTCCGGCGGTCATGGTCTGCACCGAATCGACGATCACCAGGCTGGGGTTGACCGCGTCGATGTGACCCAGCACCGTCTGGACGTCGCACTCGGCTGCCAGATAGACCTCGTCGTGGGCGCAACCGGTGCGCTCCGCGCGCATCCGGATCTGGCCGGCCGACTCCTCGCCCGAGATGTAGAGCGCCCGGCGTCCGGCCTGCGCCCAGCGGTGGGCGACCTCCAACAGCAGGGTGGATTTGCCGACGCCCGGGTCGCCGGAAAGCAGGCTGACCGAACCAGGCACCACGCCGCCCCCGAGCACCCGGTCGAGTTCGTCGACGCCGGTCGGGAAATGGCGGGTGCGGTCCGGATCGACCGCTGTGATCGGGACGGCCGGGGCGGTCGGACTTACTGCCCGTCGGTGCGTCCCGCCGACGGTGTCGAGACCGGCGACCTCGTCGAGGGTTCCCCAGGTGCCGCATTCCGGGCAGCGGCCCAACCACTTCGCCGCGACGTGTCGGCATTCCGAGCACCGGTATTGCGATCGGGTCTTGGCCACGCCGATGACGCTAACCGGCGGGTATGACAACCCCGCGCATCCACGCGGGGGTGTCCGGCTACTAGCTATTCGGCGGCCGGCTCCCCGGCCGAAATCGGCACCGCCACCGTGGTGGCCCCCGCCTTCTCGAAGGTGAAGGTGAAGTTGTAGGTCAGCCCGTTGGTGATCGGCTTGGCCAGGGTGACCTCGGCGGCCGGGGATGCCGCGGTGCCCATCGGTTCGGCTGCGCCGCCCTTCGCGCCGACGACCAGGGCCCCGTTGGCGGGGATGGCCGCATCACCGCTCAGCGCGATGGATCCGATGTCGGAGGTGATGCTCACCAGCTTGTCGGGGACATCGGGTGAGTCGTTGGCGGCCACGAACAGCAGCGGCACCGTACTGCCGGGCTGCAGGAAGTCACTGGTCTGACTGGCCTGAATGTGGACGTTGCGCAGCGCGATCGACTTCACGGTGGCCGACGTGCCGTTGACGGCGGCCACCTGGGTGGCGGTCTGCGCGATCTGGCCCGCGCTGCAGCCGGTGAGGATCAGGCCGCAGGCGGCCACACCGGCGGACGCGGCGACGAGGCGGTTCGTCAAGCGGTTCACAGCAGCCTCCTGCTCAGCCAGGCGGTCGGCACGGTTGTCGGCCGCCGCGGTTCGACTATGCACAGTAGTAGGTCGAGCGGCGCCGCGGTAGACACGGCAGTCGAGACCGCGCCGACGGGCCCGCCGCCGGTGTCTGCGGAGGTGTCGGTGCAGATCACCGGGGCGCCGTTGCAGAAATCTTCGCCGCTGTCAACCCCCGGTGTTCTCCCGTGGTGCCCCTGACCTGCACCGTTGTTCCGCGCGCGGGGATGCCCCGTGCTAACATTGAAAGGTGAAAGGGGCTCTAATCTGATGATTTTCAAGGTCGGAGACACCGTTGTCTATCCTCACCACGGTGCTGCATTGATCGAAGCGATCGAAACCCGGACCATTAAAGGTGAAGCGAAAGAGTATCTCGTTCTCAAAGTCGCGCAGGGTGATCTGACCGTTCGAGTCCCCGCGGACAACGCCGAGTACGTCGGTGTGCGTGACGTGGTCGGCCAGGAAGGTCTCGACAAGGTTTTCCAGGTGCTGCGCGCGCCGCACACCGAGGAGCCGACCAACGGGTCTCGGCGGTACACGGCCAACCTGGAGAAGCTCGCCTCGGGCGATGTCAACAAGGTTGCCGAGGTTGTTCGAGACCTCTGGCGCCGCGACCAGGAGCGCGGCCTCTCCGCCGGCGAGAAGCGGATGCTCGCCAAGGCGCGGCAGATTCTCGTCGGTGAACTGGCGCTCGCCGAGAACACCGACGACGCCAAGGCCGAGACCATCCTCGACGAGGTGCTGGCCGCCGCGTCGTGAAGGCGCCCTGAGGGCGACCGGTGACTGAGACCGTCGCGATCGTTCCGGCGGCCGGCTCCGGTGAGCGGCTGGGCGCCGGAATGCCCAAGGCCTTCGTTCAACTCGACGGCCAAACCATGCTTGAGCGCACCGTCGATGGACTGCTCTCCTCGGGTGTCATCGAGCGGGTGCTGGTGGCGGTGCCCGCCGACCGGGTCGATGAGACCGCGGCAGTGCTCGGCGGCCGCGCCGAGGTCGTCGAGGGCGGCCCGGAACGCTACGACACGGTGCGACGCGCCTTGGGCGAAGTCGGCGATCCCGATTACGTCGTCGTTCACGACGCCGCCCGCCCCCTGACCCCCGTCGAACAGATCCGTCGGGTGGTGGCAGCTCTGCACGAGGGCCTGCGGGCCGTCATCCCGGTTCTCCCCGTCATCGACACGATCAAGGCCGTCGACGCCAACGGTGTCGTGCTCGGCACGCCGGAACGGTCCGGGCTCCGCGCCGTGCAGACCCCGCAGGGATTCGAGACCGCGCTGCTGCGGCGGGCTTATCAACGCGCTGGGGCGGCGCCGGTGACCGATGACGCCTCGCTGGTGGAGAACCTCGGCACGCCTGTGTACACCGTCGCCGGCGATCCGCTGGCGTTCAAGATCACCACCGCCCTTGATCTGCTGTTGGCCCGGGCGGTGCTCGCGCCGTGACGCTGCCCCGGGTCGGTGTGGGGACCGACGTCCATCCGATCGAGCCTGGCCGGCCCTGCTGGCTGCTGGGTCTGTTGTTCGACGAGGCCGACGGCTGCTCCGGTCACTCCGACGGTGACGTGGCGGTTCATGCTTTGTGCGACGCGCTGCTCTCGGCCGCTGGGCTCGGCGATCTGGGGTCGGTGTTCGGCGTCGACAAGCCGCAGTGGCGCGGTGTCACCGGGATGCAGATGCTCGCCCATGTCCGCACCCTTCTCGAGCAGGCAGGTTTCGTCATCGGCAATGCCGCGGTGCAGGTGATCGCCAACCGGCCCAAGGTCGGACCACGCCGTGCCGAGGCGCAGGCCGTGCTCTCGGATCTGCTCGGGGCACCGGTGTCGGTATCGGCGACGACCACCGACGGTCTGGGTCTGACCGGGCGCGGCGAGGGTGTGGCCGCCGTCGCGACTGCCCTGGTCGTCGAAACTTCCCGGTAAGCTGCGACGTCGTGAGCACCGGCCTGCGCCTGCACGACACCTATCGCGGTGGCGTACGCGACTTCGTGCCGCTGCGACCCGGCCATGCCTCGATCTACCTCTGTGGTGCGACCGTGCAGGGAATGCCGCATATCGGACACGTACGCAGCGGGGTCGCCTTCGACGTGCTGCGGCGATGGCTGTCGGCAAAGGGGTTGGACGTCGCGTTCATTCGCAAC
>SYAB01000233.1 GCA_005787665.1 Actinomycetota bacterium | reverse complement strand
TGGTCACCAAGGTTCACAACGAGGCCAAGCGTTTCGCCCGCGAGGATTACGACATCCTGCTCATCGGCCACGAGGGTCACGAGGAGGTCATCGGCACCGCGGGTGAGGCGCCCGACCACGTCCAGTTGGTGGATGGGCCGGAGGCGGTCGACGCGGTCACCGTGCGCGACGAGAACAAGGTGATCTGGCTCTCGCAGACCACCCTCAGCGTGGACGAGACCATGGAAACGGTGGCCCGGCTGCGGGAGCGGTTCCCCACCCTGCAGGAGCCGCCCAGCGACGACATCTGCTACGCCGCGCAGAACCGGCAGGGTGCGGTCAAGGCGATGGCACCCGAGTGCGACCTGGTGGTCGTCGTCGGTTCCGGCAACTCCTCGAACTCCGTGCGTCTGGTCGAGGTCGCCCTGGGCGCCGGCGCTCGTTCGGCGCACCTGGTGGATTACGCCGAGGACATCGACCCCGGGTGGCTGGACGGAGTGCAGACGGTGGGAGTGACCTCCGGTGCCTCGGTCCCCGAGATTCTGGTCACCGGGGTGCTCGAACGCCTCGCTGAATACGGTTATCGCACTGTGCAATCCGTCACGACGGCGAACGAGACGACGGTCTTCGCCCTGCCGCGTGAGATTCGCCCGGCCCGCGCCGCCAAGGGCTAACGACCCGGACGGTGTCGCAGTCCGTCGGGCTGGTCGGACTCCGGCCTGGAATCGCGGTACCGCACCCGCGAAACCGGATGGTGAGAGGTCTCCGAACCCGCGGGTGCGGGTCGCCGACGCGGACCCTGGGGTGGATACGGATCGACGTTGCGGCGCGCCTGCCGGTCGGTTTCGTAGGGATCGAAGCGGCTGCCGCGAGCCGGCCGCGGCGCGGGGTACTGCTCCGGGTAGTCCCGGTAGTCCCGCCGCTCCCGGTGGTCCCCGCGTTCCCGCGGCGCGCGCCGCGGTGGTGGCGGTGGCGTCCGGCGCAGCTCGCCGGGTTCGCGGGCATCGCGCGAACGGCGCCGCGGCGGCTCGGCATAGCGGTCAGCGTCAGGATGGGGCGGGCGAGCAGGCTGGCGCCACGGCCTCGGCGGCAGGTCGCCCACCTCGGTCGTCGATGGCCGCCGGCGCGGGCCGGCCGCGACGCGTTCGCGAGGCGGTCGGCCCGGACGTCGCCGGGCTGGATCGGCGGACCGGTCGATTCCGTGCCGGGGCCGGACCGGGCCGTCGGCGTCGTCGGCTTCGGTGCCGTTACCCGCGAACGCCGAGGACAGCTTTGCCGCCAGTCCCGCGAAGAGGCTTTGCCGGGGGGGCCGGGCCCGTGCGGCCGCCGGCGCCGAGGCCTGCGCCGGGGCCGACATGGCGTGGTACCACCGGAACAGCCCGATCAGCAGGACTGCGGCCGAGGTGAACAACATCAGCGGGAAACGCTCGATCAGCGGGTAGCCGCAGCTGATCGCGATGTCCTTGAGTCCGTTGAAGGACGAGTTGTGCATCAGGAAGTAGGCCAACGGCACCGCGACGAACAGCAGCAGCGGCGGCTGGATGACGGCGGTGAAGAGGCCCGACTGGCGTACCGCGAGCGCCGCGGCGACACAGCCCAAGGCGTAGCAGACGGCGAATATGGGCCCGAGTTCTTGACTGCCGGAGCCGGCTTCGATCGCGAAGCCGGCCAGCGTCGCCGTCACCGCGATCAGGACCGCAGCCCACCACGGCACACCCGCGCGGTGCGGGAACGCGGAGCGCTGATCGGCCCCTGACGTCTGCTGGTCTGGCACCCCTAGACCGTACCGGTTGGACCTGCGTGGGGGTCGCCAGCACGCGCGGGCGTGGCTGGGGTCCCTAGACTTGTGACCCCGTGAGCTTGAGCCTGGGAATCGTCGGTCTGCCCAACGTCGGTAAATCGACCTTGTTCAACGCGCTGACCCGCAACACCGTGCTGGCGGCCAACGACCCCTTCGCCACCATCGAGCCCAACGAGGGTGTCGTCCCGCTGCCCGATCCGCGGCTGGAGAAGCTGGCGGAATTGTTCGGTTCCGAGCGCATTCTGCCGGCGCCGGTCACCTTCGTCGACATCGCCGGCATCGTCAAGGGCGCCTCCGAGGGGGCCGGGCTGGGCAACAAGTTTCTGGCCAACATCCGGGAGTGCGACGCCATCTGTCAGGTGGTGCGGGTCTTCGCCGACGATGATGTCGTCCACGTCGACGGCAAGGTGGACCCGCGATCCGATATCGAGGTCATCGAGACCGAGTTGATCCTGGCCGATCTGCAGACCCTCGACAAGGCGCTGCCCCGGCTGGAGAAAGAGGCCCGCACCAACAAGGAACGTAAGCCGGTCCACGAAGCCGCGGCGGCGGCACTGGAGTTCCTCAACAACGGCACCACCCTGTTCGCCGCGGGGTCGAAGGTGGACTCCGCCCTGCTGCGGGAGCTGAACCTGCTGACTACCAAGCCGTTTCTGTACGTGTTCAACGCCGACGAATCGGTGCTGGGCGACGCGGCGAAGATTGCCGAACTCCGCGCCATGGTCGCCCCGGCCGATGCAGTCTTCCTCGACGCCAAGATCGAGTCCGAGTTACAGGAACTCGACGACGAGTCGGCCGCCGAACTACTGGAGTCCATCGGCCAGACCGAGCGCGGCCTGGATGCCCTCGCACGCGCCGGATTCCACACCTTGAAGCTGCAGACCTATCTCACCGCCGGGCCCAAGGAGGCCCGCGCCTGGGTGATCCATCAGGGCGACACCGCGCCCACGGCGGCC